>CAZHBJ010000075.1:0-15541 GCA_964530445.1 uncultured Ignavibacteriaceae bacterium | reverse complement strand
GGAATTCTGTAACCGGTTGACAAAAAGCTTTTTAAGAATGCTTCGTTAAAATCATCACCGAGGCAAGCAACCTCGCCTGTGGAAGCCATTTCAACTCCGAGAATAGGATCGGAACCTTTCAATCTTGTAAAAGAAAACTGCGGAGCTTTAACACCGACATAATCAACATCGAAAGAAGATTTATCGAGCTTTGGAACCTTTTCTCCCATCATAAGTTTTGTTGCAATTTCTATAAAATTTATTTTCAATACTTTGGATACAAACGGAAAACTTCTAGATGCCCGAAGGTTGCACTCGATTACTTTTACTTCATTATCCTTTGCAATAAATTGAATATTAAAAGGTCCGGTAATTTTCAATTCCTTTGCAATTTCTTTCGTAACCATTTTTACTCTTCTCATCGTCTCAAGGTAAGTTCTCTGCGGCGGAAGAACGATTGTTGCATCACCGGAATGTACTCCTGCATTTTCAACATGCTCGGAAATTGCATAACAGAAGAGCGAGCCGTTATCTGCTACAGCGTCCACTTCAATTTCACGCGCATCGGTTATAAATTTACTTATAACTACCGGATGCTCTTTGCTAATTTCGGAAGCTTTCTTCAAATATTCTTCAAGTTCATCATCGGAAAGAACTATGCTCATTGCTGCACCGCTTAAAACATAGCTCGGCCTTATTAATACCGGGTAGCCTGCCTTGTTTGAGAATTGTTTAGCTTCACTAAAGCTTGTAAGCTCTTTCCATTCCGGCTGATCAACCTCAATTCTGTCGAGTATTTGAGAAAACTTATGCCTGTTCTCGGCATTATCAATTTGTTCGGGAGAAGTGCCTAAAATTTTTATTCCTGCATTGTGCAGTTTAACAGCAAGGTTATTAGGTACTTGTCCGCCCATCGAGATGACAACACCTTCGGGATTTTCTTTGTCATAAATATCAAGTACCCGTTCGAAAGTAAGCTGTTCAAAATAAAGCTTATCGCAAATGTCATAATCGGTGCTTACGGTTTCCGGGTTGCAGTTAATCATTATTGTATTGTATTCCAGTTTATTTAATGTCATAACTGCATTTACACAGCACCAGTCAAACTCAACAGAAGAACCGATTCTGTAGGCTCCGCTTCCCAGTACAATTATTTGATTTTTTTCTCCGACCGGAATATCGTTTTCATTTCCATGATATGTTAAGTATAGATAATTTGTCTGTGCAGGATATTCGGCGGCCAAAGTATCTATCTGTTTAACAACGGGAACTACATTTAAGCTTTTCCTGTAATTTCTGACTTCAAATTCTGTCGAGTCGGTTAGGTGACCGATTTGAAAATCCGAGAAACCGTTCTTTTTCGCTTCGCGCATTAAATCGACTGAAACTTTATTAAGCTTAATTGCTTTTAATTTCTTTTCGGTTTCTATAATATTTTTCATTTTATATAGAAACCACTTTGTAATCTTGGAAAGCTCGTGAATCCTGTCGACGGAATATCCTTCATTTAATGCCTGCGCAATTGCGTAAATTCTTTTATCGGTTGGCCGGGAAATCTCTTCATCGAGATTATGAAATTCGAGATCGTTTCCTATAAATCCTTTCATGCTGATATCAAGCATTCTTATTGCTTTCTGCAAAACTTCTTCAAAAGTTTTGCCGAGAGACATTACCTCGCCGACGGATTTCATTTCGGTTCCAAGCTGAGTATTTACCTGGCGAAACTTCTGTAAATCCCATCTTGGAAATTTGAGTGCGACATAATCAAGTGCAGGTTCAAAACATGCCGATGTTTCTTGAGTTATTATATTTACTACTTCATTTAATGCATAACCTAGTGCTAATTTTGTTGCGATAAATGCAAGAGGATATCCTGTAGCTTTTGATGCAAGCGCCGAGCTTCTGCTTAGTCTAGCGTTAACTTCAATTATCCTGTAGTCATCGGAATTCGGATCCAACGCATATTGAATATTGCATTCGCCGACAACTCCTAAATGTCTAATTAATTTTATCCCGATCGATCTAAGTTTAAAATTCTCATGTGCGGATAAAGTCTGAACCGGTGCAATAACAATACTGTCTCCCGTATGAATTCCCATCGGATCGATGTTTTCCATTGAACATATCGTGATGCAGTTATTGAATTTATCTCTTACGATTTCGTATTCAACTTCTTTCCAGCCGTAAACAGATTCTTCGATTAAAATCTGGCTTGTAAAAGTAAAAGCTCTTCTTGCTTTTTCTATTAATTCTTCTTTGTTATTTACAATTCCCGATCCTAATCCGCCGAGTGCATAAGCAATTCTAACCATAACCGGAAAACCGATTTTTTCAGCAGCTTCAACTGCTTCATCAACATTTTTAGCCGTTTTACTTAATGCAACTTTAAGACCTATTTCCGTAACTTTGTTTGCAAAGAGGAGTCTGTCTTCGGTAGATTCTATTGCTTCTACCGGAGTTCCCAATACTTTCACATTATATTTTTCGAGTATTCCTTTTTCGTAAAGTTCAACGCCCACGTTTAGTGCGGTTTGTCCGCCGAATTGTAAAAGTATACTGTCAGGCTCTTCCTTTTGAATTATCTTTTCTACAAACTCGGCCTTGATTGGCATAAAGTAAACTTTGTCGGCAAAATTTTCGGAGGTTTGTATTGTTGCTATATTCGGGTTTATTAAAACAGAAGTTATTCCGTCTTCTTTTAATGCTTTAATCGCCTGGCTGCCGGAATAATCGAACTCACCGGCTTGCCCTATTTGTAAAGCGCCTGAACCTAATATTAAAACTTTTTTCGGTTTACCTCGTTTAATCATTTAAAAGCCCTCAAAAACATATCAAAAATAAATTCGGTATCGTCCGGTCCCGGTGAAGCTTCCGGGTGAAACTGAGCCGCAAACAAAGGTTTGGAAATATGAATAATTCCTTCATTTGTTTCATCGTTATCATTTATAAACCATTCTCTCCAATCTTCGGGAAGCGTCTCGGAATTTACCGCATAACCATGGTTTTGAGAAGTGATGTAACATCTCCTTGTTCCCATTTCATTGCACGGCTGGTTATGACTGCGGTGTCCGTATTTAAGTTTGTAAGTATCCGCACCTGCTGCAAGCGCCATTATCTGGCTGCCGAGACAAACACCAAGTACCGGGATTCCGTTATTTAAAACCTTTCGTGTATTTTCAATTGTAGTTTGACAAGTTTTCGGATCACCCGGCCCATTGGAAATTAATATTCCATCGACTTTTTCTTTTGAAAAATCATAATCGTAAGGAACCCGGATCACGGTAATATCGCGTTTAAGAAATGCTTGAATAATATTGTTCTTTGTTCCGCAGTCAACAAGCACTATCCGTTTGCTGTTTCTGGCATATTCAACTGGCTCTTTTGTGCTTACCTGTCCGACCAGATCTAGTTTGTTGACATCTTCAAAATCTACCTGCTCTTTTTCGTCAACTATTATTTTCCCAAGCATAGTTCCTTTTTCACGGAGCTTTCTTGTAAGCATTCTTGTATCTATTCCGTATATGCCCGGAATTTTTTGTTCTTTCATCCAATCATCTAGCGATCTTTTTCCGTTCCAGTGCGAATATTCATTTGAATAATCTAGAACAACTATTGCCCTGCAGTGTATTTTTTCGGATTCAAAATATTTTAGCAAACCGTTTTCTCGTTCATAATCAGGTACGCCGTAATTTCCAATTAATGGAAAAGTAAAAACTAAAATTTGTCCGCGATACGAAGGGTCCGTCATTGTTTCGGGGTATCCCACCATTCCCGTGTTAAAAACAACTTCGCCGTTTGTATTGCCTGCATAACCGAAACTAATTCCGGAAAACTCAGAGCCGTCTTCCAATATCAGCCTGGCTTGTTTCTTTTTACTGCTCATGTCCTCTCTTTTTGTGAAAGTTTATTCATATAGTACAGATAAAAAAATAGCCACTCTTGAGTGGCTTTTAAAATAAAGACTCTATTTTCAAATCGATTATATCCGCGAGTGTAGTTTTTTTATACCTGGTCAATTGTCTCTTTTAGAAAGTTTAACAAATATATGCTAAACTGATTTTAGATTCAATTTGTAATTTTAATTTTTTAGTGATTAAATTCACTTAAAGTTATAAATAAAGTTTGGAACATAAATCCGGTGCGGGGAATTTTTATAATATTGCAGAAGTTTAATAATTGTATACAGCATTTCATTTTCCAGCCGAAAAATTTAATAATGATTTTTTAACATGAATATATTGATTACTCACTTTTATCTTATATAAATTCCAAATATTTTGTCGAACAATTTAAAGGCAATATTGAATGAAAACCAGGAAAGCATCTACAGGGGAAAAAAGTTCAAAAAGTCCGAAGACATTCATTTTAGACACAAACGTAATTTTACATGATGCTACTTGTATAAATCAATTTCAGGAAAACGATATTGTTATTCCTCTTACTGTTCTGGAAGAGCTCGATCATTTTAAAAGAGGAAGCCAGGTTATAAATTTAAATGCCAGGGAATTTGCAAGAACATTGGATTCAATGACCGGCTCTGCGTTGTTTAACGGCGGTGTTTCAATGGGCAAAGGAAGAGGCAGGGTTAAAATTGGAATTGCCAGGGGAATTTCAAATGAAATAAAAGATATTTTTAAAGAAGATACTCCCGATCACCGTATATTATCCGTTGCACTCGAATGGAATAAAAAATTGAAAAGCGATTCGACCGTGATTTTAATTAGTAAGGATGTAAACTTAAGAATGAAAGCCAAAGCTATGGGGATCTTGGCAGACGATTATACAACGGATCGAATTACAAGCATTGAAGAATTGTACAGCGGTAAAGAAATTATTGAAAATTTTGATGACGAGACTATTGTACAGTTATTCCAGCTTCCTTATGAAATCCCGGCCAAACAGGTTCTGAAAAAAATTAAAGGAGAAGCTGTCCCGAATAAATATTATATCTTAAGGAATACAAACAGATCAATTCTTGCCTGCCTCGATAAGGAAATGGAAAAGTTTCTGAAAGTCGATAAAAATATAATATACGGAATAAAGCCGAGGAACGCAGAACAAACTTTTGCGGTTAATGCATTAACAAATAATAATATTCCGCTTGTTACATTAACAGGTAAAGCCGGAACAGGGAAAACTTTGCTGGCGCTTGCTAGTGCATTGCAGGTAAGAAAATATTACAGGCAAATTTATGTCGCACGCCCGATAGTTCCCTTAAGCAATAAAGATATAGGTTATCTTCCGGGCGATGTGCAGAGTAAGCTGGAACCTTATATGCAGCCTTTGTGGGATAATTTAAGAGTTATACAGGATCAATTTACCGAAACAGATAAACAGAACATGCAGATTACTAATATGATAAAAGATGAAAAGCTGGTCATCGAGCCGCTTTCTTACATAAGAGGCAGAAGCCTGCAGAGAATATTTTTTATTGTGGACGAGGCGCAAAATTTAACTCCTCATGAAGTTAAGACAATAATAACCCGTGCGGGAGAAGGTTCGAAAGTTATTTTTACCGGAGATATTTATCAAATAGATCATCCTTATTTGGATTCACAATCGAACGGACTATCTTATTTAATCGATCATTTCAAAGGACAAAAGCTTTATGCCCATATTAATTTGGAAAAAGGTGAAAGATCCGAATTAGCTGAACTCGCAAGTAATTTGCTTTAAATAGGCACAATTAAAAAGTCAGGACTAAGCAGATTATTCCGTTAAAACATGAATCATTATAAATTATTAACTCATGTTACGCAGCCATTAAAGATGTCATCTTTTCCCTGATCTTTTTACCTAAGTTATTAATATTGCAAGGATATGTGAATTAAGTTGCTTTCTAAAATTTTAGTGGTGGCTTAATTTGTTATTTTGTCATAGTGAGCGGAGTCGAACTATGACAATGATGAAAACACTCATCGACTTCGCTCATCCCTCGTCTCCGCTCGGGATGACAAACAATATTTTGTAGAGTTTTCATATAATTAGCTCACTATCAAAATTTTCATCCAAAGAATAATATAATTTCTTATATTTATCCGGGTTAAATTTTATTAAAGGAGACGGGGTATGAAAATAGCAAAACATTTACTAGTATTTGTAATAATTGCATTTTTCTTCAGCGGATGCCTGGATGTTCAAACAACCGTAAATGTAAATAAAGACGGTTCCGGAACTATTAATGAAAAGGTTTTATTCAGTAAAGATATGGTTGCTCTAATTTCCGGGTTCAATAAACCGGACAGCGCCGATTCCAGCGGAAATTCAAAGTTTTCTTTAATGAATGTAGAAGAACTAAAATCCCACGCACCTGAAATGGGAGAAGGTGTTAAATTTGTTTCCAGTAAAGAAATTGAAGAAGACGGAAAAGAAGGCTATACCGCTGTTTACAGCTTTACCGATTTAAGTAAATTGAAAATCAGTGAAAACCCCGATAACAAAATGGGAATGTCGGGAAATGATAAGGGTAAAAAAGAAAAAAAAGATTATATGACTTTTAAATTTAATCCCGGCAGCCCTGCCGAGATTCTAATTAATATGTCCAAGAAAGATTTAAAAAAGAAGTCCCAGCCTAAGAATAGTTCAAAGGATACTTCGAGTGCAAATAATGCTTTTGCCAAACAGTTTTTATCTATGATGAAAGATTTCAGAATTGCTGTTAAACTGCATGTAAACGGAAAAATCGAAAATACAAATGCAACATATGTAAACGGTTCGGATGTTACTTTATTCGACATTTCATTTAACGAATTGTTTAAGGATAAAGATAAATTAGATAAATTCAGCAAGATGGAAGGTGAGGATGTTAGTGAGATTAAAAAGTTCTTAAAAGGTATACCGGGAATAAAGGTGGAATTTAATAATCCTGTTTCTATTAAATTTGAATAGTTATTTATTTCTTGGAATATAAAAATTGTTGAGCATTATTAATTACCGGCTAAATAAATATGGAAAGTTTTACTTACAGTATTTCAAATAAAATTTTATATAGATTCGGAAACATTCCGGTAACTATGCTGCTTTTAATATACTTGTTCACTTCGGTTTCAAGTTTAAGCAGGTCGCTTATATATCTTATCCCATTAATAGTTTCGGCTTTGTTAATTTATTTTTTGAACAGGCATTACCTTAATTTGTATAAGCTGGTGCCTTATAAAATAGAAGCGGATAAGGAAAAAATTAAATGCAGCGATTTTCTTTTTTCCAAGAAAGAGATAACAATTTACTATGCCGACGTTAAATCTTTAAAAGGCGGAATTTTTGAAGGCAAGGTTACAGGTTTAATGAATATTTATGACGGCAAAAATAATATAAGCATTGGATTTTTTAATAGTCTTAAAAATGCAAAGGGTCTTCAAACAATAATTTTAAGTAAAGTAAAAAGAAGTGTTTATGACGAAGTGGTAAACAAGGTTAAACAAAAAAAGGCTCAATTGAAAAAAAATATTCCTTCCGGTACTAAAAAAAACGGGAATAATAAAAAATCAAAAAAATGATTTATTAAAATATTCCCTGGATGTTTATATTCTAATTATCCTCCTTTTGACTTAATAATTCCTTCAACTTTATTTATGTTTGTAAAATTATTTTAAATTTATAGTGATATGAAAATTGCAGTGTTATTATCTGGCGGAGTTGACAGCTCAGTTGCATTAAGGTTATTGAAGGAGCAAGGACATGAAGTTACAGCTTTTTATTTGAAGATCTGGCTTCAGGATGAATTTTCATTTTTGGGCGATTGTCCATGGGAAGAAGACTTGCAGTATGCCCGCGGAGTGTGTGAACAGGCCTCTGTTCCGTTGGAAGTTCTCCCGTTGCAAACCGAATACTGGGAAACCGTGGTAACGTATACAATTACCGAAATAAAAGAAGGCAGAACCCCTAACCCGGATATGTTCTGCAACAGCTTAATAAAATTCGGACAGTTTTATGATAAGATTGATAAGTCTTTTGAAAAAGTAGCAAGCGGTCATTATGCAAAACTGGAATTAATTGACGGGAAATACATTTTAAAAAGAACACCTGACCCTGTAAAAGATCAAACTTATTTTTTAGCTTATCTAACACAAGAACAATTATCCCGCGCATATTTCCCGTTGGGAAATTTTGATAAAAATTCCGTAAGAGAATTAGCCCATAAATATAATCTTCCGAATATGGATAGAAAAGACAGTCAGGGAATATGTTTTTTAGGTCAGATAAAATTTAACGAATTTGTAAAGCACCATTTGGGCGAAATTAAAGGCGATATTATTGATGCGGATTCCAACAAAAAAATGGGCGAGCATAACGGTTATTATTTTTATACTATCGGACAGAGATCCGGACTCGGTTTATCAGGCGGACCCTGGTATGTAATAAAAAAGGATATAGGAAATAACATAATTTTTATTTCAAGAGAAAATAAAGCTAAAAGGGCTAAAAATATTTTTAAAGTCGGTAAGTTTAATTGGATTGCCGAACGAAGGCCTGAAGCGAGTAATCTGCTCGTGAAAATTCGTCATGGCGCCCACATGTACAAATGCAGTTTAAATTTTATAGACGACGAATCCGCAGAAGTAAAATTAGATAAAGCAGATCAGGGAATTGCACCGGGACAGTTTGCTGTTTTCTATGATGAAGATGTGTGCCTCGGAGGCGGAGTGATTTTGTAAAGGGAGGAAGGATCGCTTCGCTCAAAGAATAAAGATCGCTGCGCTCAAGGAAAGAAAGGGGAAATTGTTCTCTTTTCAAAAAAAGAATAACAATTTTAAAGGGAGGAATTACCAATGAAAACTTTTGAGGATTTGGAAGTTTGGCAATTGGCAAAGTCAATTGCTTTAAATGTATATTCAATTGAGAATACAAACTATAATAGAGATTTTGGTTTTAAAGATCAAATTCAGAGAGCAGCTATTTCGGCAATGAATAATATTGCAGAAGGATTTGAAAGAGGCAGTAATAAGGACTTTATAAAATTTCTCTATTATTCAAAGGGTTCTGTTGGGGAATTAAGAAGTTTATTACGAATAGCAGTTGAATTAAAATATTTAGAACAAGCTAAGTATAAAATATTAATTAACAATGCAATTAAGTTGTCAAAACAATTATCTTCCTTTATCAAACATTTATCACAAAAATTAAAATAATTTAAATCTTAAATTATCTTTAATCCAAAGCAAGGTAATATTAATTCTTTAAAATTTCCCCTTGTATGCAATGATCCTTCCTCTTTGAATGAAACGATCTTTTCACTTTTCTCCTTTAGTATAATGATCATTTAGTTTTTCTCTTGGAGTGAAACGATCCTTTCTTTTTCAGCTTTAAGTACAACGATCCTATACATACAATGCACTACTAAAATCTCTCCTATATTTTAACGTAATATCGTTTTCTTCACCAAGATATTTGAAAATTGCAATACATGCTTTTCTCGAACCGTCGTCATCGTAATAGCGGTCGGTTCTAATTGTTTCAATAAAATTTTCCAAAGCAGAATCGAAATTCTGTTCTTTAATGTTTTTTATTGCTTTAAGATAAATATCTTTAACCTGGTTTGTAGGAAGTGAATCTGAATTATTTAAAAGATTGAACATCCTTGCAAAAGTTCTCAAGGAATCTGCCGTTTCAAAAAATTCGGATGCTTCATCTATCCCTTCTAATAATTTTATACCATTTTCAGGATTTTCAAAGAAAGTTGATTTAGCAAGCAAAACTTTTACTTCCTCATTATCAGGTTCAGATGATAAAATGTCTTTTAATATTTTAATAGCTTTTTCATGTCTATTTTTTAGAAGTAATGATTTAGCTTCTTCGATAGATTTTTGATTTTTACTTGGTATTGCTTTTTTCAGCCAATCCACTACCATATTTTCCGGCAGCGCACCGGTAAATTCGTTTACAACTTCTCCGTCCACAAATAATTTAACATTAGGTATTCCTCGAACACCGTATTTTTCTGCAATCTCGGGATTTTTATCCGAATTTATTTTTACTAGTGTCCATTCGTCTTTAAACTTTTCTGCCAGTTTTTCCAAAGTAGGGCTTAAAACCCTGCATGGGCCGCACCATTCGGCCCAAAAATCTACAAGCACAGGCATTTCAAAACTCTTTTTGATAACGTCTGCAGAAAAATCATTCATTTCGTAATTCATTATTTAAATTCCTTTATTTAGTAACGATTAATAAGATATTTTAATCTTTGGTTTTGAGTAATAAATATACTTTTCAAGTTATTAGATGTGATTATTTTCTAAAAGATCCGGGAAACATTTTTTTTAATACCTATCGAAAATTACTTTATCGGGTCTAAATTATCAAAAGAATTTACCGTTTGAAATTTCAAATTGCCCATTTATCAAATAGAAATTTAATTATATAGAATTTTTAACAATCTTCTTACCGGATTTTTAAGATGTTTGAAATTTCTTATTGATTTCGGAAAATTCATTCATAGATAAATATTGAGAAATAAATCGGAAAAATATGATGAAATTTGTACTTACTATTGTTCTAGTTTTAAACATTTTATGTTCGGCACAAAATAAAATTAAAAAACTCTCCGTAAAAAAAATTAATTCCGAAATAAAAATTGACGGCGTAATTGATCCGGTATGGAACACTGCCGATTCGGCAACAAATTTTTTTCAGCTGCATCCTTATTACGGTAAAAAACCAACCTGGCCGACAGTAGCAAAACTTTTATCTACAAATAATGCTTTATATTGTCTTATTATATGCTATGAAGATAGAAAAGATATTCAGTCTTATACCGGTACATTAGATAATGTTACGGGAGAATATGTCTCTTTAATGCTGGATACATTTGATGATAAGAAAACCGCTTACAAATTTATAGTGAGTGTTTCGGGTGTTCGCGGAGATGCCAGGCTTCTTGATGATGCAAGAGTTAGAGATTATAACTGGGATGGTATTTGGTTTGCCAAAACAAAAATTTATAATTGGGGATGGGTTGCCGAAATGAAAATACCCTATAAATCAATTCAATTTAATGAAAAATTAAATTCATGGGGATTGGATTTTGACAGATGGATACCGTCTAAAAATGAAGATTTATACTGGAATAAATATGAGAAAAACGAAGGCCAAAGGGTTTCAAAATTCGGCGAGCTGGAATTTGACGGTTTTCATCCTTCCGATAAAGGGATTAATTTAGAAGTATATCCGGTCGGATTAACAAAAGCTATTTACCAGGAAAACAAAACTTATAAAATCGAAGCGAATGCCGGACTTGATGTAATGTATAATCCGTCGCCTATGTTAAAATTTCAGTTAACGGCTAATCCGGATTTTGCTCAAATTGAAGCTGATCCATATTCCTTTAATATCTCCCAGTATGAAACTTATTTTAATGAGAAAAGACCTTTCTTTACAGAAGGAAGCGAAGTTTTTACAGCAGCGGGTAAAGAAAATAATACCGGTTTTTACAGCCCTCTTGAATTATTTTACTCAAGAAGAATTGGGAAAAAACTGCCGGATGGAAGCGATGTTCCGTTGGTTCTGGGAACCAAAGCATTTGGACGAATAGGTGATTGGGAATACGGCGGCTTTCTGGCACTTACCGGTAAGAAAAATTATAAGGATGATACAGTTAGCAAAACCGAAGAACAGGCGGTATTCGGGTCGGCAAGGATTAAAAGACAATTTGGTGAAAATTCATCTGTAGGAACTTTGTTTGTTATGAAGCAGACTAAAGATTCAACCTACGGTGTAGTGGATTTAGATGGAGCTTTCCGAAATTCCGGATGGCAATTATCATATCAACTTGCACGTTCAATAAAAAATTCTTCCGGTGATTATGCCTCATCAATAGGTTTTGTCTCTACTGGTAAAAATTGGTGGGTTCTTGCAAGAAACAGATACATCGGAAAAAATTTTAATGTAGAGCAGGTTGGTTACGTGCCGTGGATAGGTACGTGGCAAGCTACTGTACTTACCGGACCGAATTGGATTTATGATGAAGGATATTTAAGCGGAATGCTTATACTCGGAGGTATATACACTAATTATAAAAATATTGAAGGATATACCGATCGTTCTGCCGTTTTAGATTTTAATATGAATTTCAGGAGTAATTGGGGATATGAACTTACATGGATTGCAGGGAAGTCGAAAGACCAGGGTGTAAAATATGATTCTTACGAATTTGATTATAACTTTTGGTTTAATACCAGTCCTAAATGGGATTTTAATTTGTGGGGAGGATATTCCAAAACTTATAATTTTAATTTGGATTTCGTAGCACCTTACTCGTGGTTTGGTGCAAACGTTGACTGGAATGCTGCGGATATTTTAACTTTAGGAACTTCTTACAACATGTGGGCAGAGTGGGATCCTTCCGGAAGCTTAGTTGATATTACTTATGATGCCCGGCCCTATTTTTCTATTACCCCTGTTAATAACCTGAATTTCAGAATATATATTGATAATCTTTACGATAAATCTTCTCAGCATTTGGAGCAAATAATCGGCGGCTTTTTATTCTCATATAATTTTTTGCCGAAAAGCTGGGTATATTTTGCTTATAATGAAGTAGATAATCGCAACGACCGGTATGATATAAATGGAAATTTACTGCCGCAAAAAATGCACGTCTCTGCCAGGGCTGGTGTTTTTAAAATAAAATATCTGTATTATTTTTAAAATTATTTTTATCTGCATGGCGCACGTTCGGAATTAAAGCAAAATTCAGTCCGGTTTATTCCTTTAAAAAAAATATTCAATTAGTTAAAATTTTATAAATTTTATTCGATTATAGAATTAGGGAAATTGTGCAAATATCAACTGAATAGTTGATTTTTGTTGTCTCTTATCAAATATAGAATTTAATAAGAATGCCGGAAAACAGTATTATATTAGAAAAAGATTTCAAAAACGATGAAATTCGTGATGTAATAAATACTCAGTTTAGGGGACTAGCTAAAAAATATTTTCAGCTAGATACGTTAGAGGAATCAGATCATCTTAAATTACTTAAAGAAAGTTCAAGGTTTTTTAGTTTTTCATTACCGGAAGAGATAAATGAAATTTTTATCAAGTATGAAGAAGCACCGCTGTTTTGGGTTTTCAGATCGCCGGTAATTCTATATTTGGAAAAATTTTACGCATCATCTCAGAACAATCCTAAAAATCAAAATTATTATAAAACAGCTAAGGATTTTTACACAAAATGGCTGTTAAATAAAAACGGAAAGGAAAAAAAATATTTTGCCGTATCGGTCTTAAATATTATAGAGCGTCAATCAAGTTCAAATAATATCCTCAATTTCATTCTGCAAGCGGTAATATTAGGCTACGATAATAATGTATCTAATTTTCCCAAAGCAATTGAGCTGCTTGAAAAAACCGAAGAATTAATTAATGAGCAAAAGCTGGATGATAATATAAAACAAGAATTAAGATATTTAATATGCCTCTACAGAGGATTTTTACAAATGCGGCAAAATGAAAATGAAAATGCACTTGAGAACTTTGCCGAAGCTGTATCGCTAAAGCCTTTCGGAGTTACTGCAAAATTTTATCGTGAATATAATAACTCAATTTTATACGGAGTTTCATTAGATAATGAAATGCTTAATGAGCTTTACTCTTATGATATTACCAGGATAGAATATTCCATTGATAAAAATGATTTATCAATGATGGACTATTTAATTAATAATGCCGTGATACATAATTTGTTTTATTATCCTGAGTTAACCGGTTCATACACTGTTATTTACGATTTCTTGTCGGGAATAAAAAATACCCCCGAGTATGACTTGAACAAGTTAAAAGCAGATTTATACAATTTTAAGAATTTAAGGATAAATGAGTTTTTGCATGAAGCAAATATAACAGAAGTTTCTTTTCTTGAAAAAATATTTAAATGCTGCATTAATGATGAAAATATTTTCTTTAAAGGGATTGCAGAAAAACTTCATCAAAAGTTCAGGCAACTTGTGGAAGATATTGTAAATGAAATTAATAAAAAGTATTATAATGAAGTTAAAGAAAAATTACAGATCTACGTGGACGAGATTGAATATAAAACTTCCGACTTAGAACTGATAAAAAAAGAACATGACAAATTGAAAATTAGGATTAAAGAGCGATTACACAATACGATAAACGAAATTGAAGAACGTGCTGCCAATGATATAGCATATTTTGAAAAAAGGATAGAAAACCTGCAAAATGAGCAGGGCTGCAATCCTAAGGTTTCATTTAAAAATGCAATGACGTATAATATTATTCTTTCATTTACCACTTTTTTAATGGGAGGATGTGCACAATATTCAAATACTTTTATGTCGGAAACTTCTAAGTTCAGTCAATTTTTCCCTGTTGTAGTTATTTCGGGGTTTAAATGGGGGGTAATTGCATTTACAATAGGTCTGGTAATTTCTTTAATTACTGCCGGTCTATCAATTTTGGAAGGAACTAATCAGAAACAAAAATTAATAAGGGCAATAAACAGGATAAAAGATGATAAGGATTATCAAATAGAATATTATAAGAAAGAATCTGAGCGATCCGAAAAAGAAAGTGAAGATAAGTTTAAAGTAAGAATTGAAGAGAAGAAAAAGTATATAGATAAACTAAAAACCGAAAAGGATGAACAAGAAAAGAAGTATTTGAAAGAGATAGAGAAAGATGTACAGGACGAAACTCAGCCTTTGCTTGCATTAATATCTTAAATGCTTAACCACACCAAAAATTAAAACCTATCTTTAATTAAAATATCAAACTCCAAATTATGGCTAAAATTAGCCAAACTCACAATTATAATCTTTAATTTTATCAAAAAAGCTTAAAAAATGGGCTAAAACTTATGGAATGGTTTTAGTACTCGAAGTCCGAATAATAAATATAATTTAAAACTTAAAAGAGATAAGATAAGAGTTATTGTTATAATTATTGAAATTGAACTTGAATCTTACAAATTAAGATATGTCAAAAGAACAAGTAAAAAAAGCTTTGATCATTGGTATTTCGGGACAGGACGGTGCTTATCTTGCAAAACTGCTGCTTGCTAAAGGCTACGAAGTTCACGGAACTTCAAGAGATGCTGATATCTCAGGCTTTTACGGTCTTAAAAAATTAGATATTTACTATAAAATTAAACTACACTCAATGTCGCTTGTCGATTTTAGGAGTGTTATGCAGACAGTTTTACAAATTATGCCGGATGAAATATATAACCTAGCCGGGCAAACGTCTGTCGGTTTATCTTTTTTACATCCCGTAGAGACACTTGAAAGTATCAGTGTCGGAACGCTTAATATCCTGGAAATTTTACGTTTTCATAAACTTGAAACAAAATTCTATAATGCATCTTCAAGTGAATGCTTCGGGGATACTAACGGTGTACAGGCTAATGAACAGACTCCATTTAGACCAAGAAGCCCTTACGCAGTTGCAAAGTCGGCAGCATTTTGGCAGGTTGCAAATTACCGTGAAGCCTATAACTTATTTGTTTGTTCGGGGATATTATTTAACCATGAGTCCCCGTTAAGACCAAGAAGATTTGTTACTAAAAAAATAATTGAATCGGTATATAAAATTGCAATGAAAGAGCAGG
>CAZHBJ010000074.1:0-15740 GCA_964530445.1 uncultured Ignavibacteriaceae bacterium | reverse complement strand
CTGCAGGATTAGCAAGCGGAATATACTTTTATCGATTGGAAAGTAATGGAAATATTAAAACTAAAAAAATGATTTTGCTGCATTAAAATGTTCGGTTAATGGACGATACAAAATTTAAAGAAAAAAAAGTTTCAAAAACGGCTGCAATAATTTTAAATGGGAAAACTGAAATTGTTTTTCCTTTGTTCGGTGCATTCGAAGAAAGGAAATGGGCGAAGGGCTGGAACCCGGTTTTAATTTATCCGGAAACGGAAATTATTGAAGTAGGAACTACTTTTAAAACAGAGGGACTTGATTATAATGAACCGGAATTTGTTTGGCGGGTGTCGAAATACGAACCTGAGAAATTCCTTATTCAGTATTTAGTATCAACAGAAAACAGATACTGGACAATTACTGTTAAATGCAGTCCAACTAATGATAATAAAACTTCGGCGGAAGTTACTTATACATTCATTGGTTTAAATGAATTGGGAAATAAATTAAATGAGCATTCGCTTCAAAGGATGTATAAAAGCAACTTAAAGGATTGGGAAGAAGAAATTAATAATTATATTGCCAAAGTTTCTGTTTCTGCTAAGTGACAAACCTTATTGCATTTATCTGAACGATTATTTAATTTGTTTTACAACGGTTTTGCGGAAAACCATCTAAAATATTTCATTTGTAAAAGTACTTAATAATAACCGAATGCATATTTCAAATAGGGAAACCTTAATTGTTTACCCTAAGATATTATCTATATGCGTTTCGTTTTGAGTAAGATAAAATAATCAATTATTAAGTTTTTAAATTAATTATAGCAGGAAATTCTTATAACAAAATTTATACTTTTATGAAAACATTGATGCTAGCCCCTCAGTCTGCTTTAAAGCCTTATATTCAGCATTATGTTTATTGCGAGATAGGGGTACATGAAAAATGGTCAAGTATGGATATGGCACCTACGGGATGTACTTCACTCTCAATAGCCATTGGCAAGGAAAATATTTTCATAAGTGAAAATGACAGGCGGCCGCTTAAATATGAATCCGTCAGCTTTGTGGGACAAACAACCGGCTATAAAAAGCTGTCGCTGTATGACCGGTTGAAATCTTTTTTTGTTTTATTTAAGCCGTGCGGTGCATATCAACTGCTGAATATAAGTCAGGATGATTGTAAAAATATTTGTTTAAATCTTTCCGATATGCTGGGAACATCAACACGAATATTTAAGGAGGAATTGGCGGATAAATCCAAACCGGAAGATATAAAATCCGAAGTAGAGAAATTTTTTCTTAAAAGAATGCGCTTGCAAAAAAAACACGATGAATATATGCGGATAGCAAGGGTAATTAAGCAGATTCAATTGAATAGTAATTGTAATACTCTTATAGAAGAAATATCTCGGAGAGAAGGATACTCCATGAGCAAGCTTGAAAGGAAAATGAAAGAGATTGTAGGGCTAAGTCCTAAAATGTTGCAGAGGATTATGAGATTTAACAATGCTTTGCAATTTATCAATATGAACGGAACTTCTTGTAATTGGTCAAAAATTGCTTGTAATTTCGGCTACTTCGATCAAACACATTTCATAAAGGAATTCAAATTATTTTATGGAAGAACGCCTTCCGGCTATAGCGAAGGAGATCGATTTTTAAGCAGCATTGCTTTTGATAAAAAGACAGAGGGTTAAACAAATATGAAAACTCGAGTTCTAATTCCGCATCCTGCTTTGAAGCCATATATACAAAACTATCTTTATTTTGAAGTCGGAACGAAAAACGTTTGGACGAGGGCAGATACTTCGCCAACAGCTTTGCCTGTAATGTCGTTTGTTATGAACACCGATAAGTTTTTATTTAAAGAATTCGGCAGCAGAGAACCATTAATGTTCGGCGGACAAATTACAGAGTATACTCAAATGCATGTTTTTGGAAAATTGAAAATGTTTTACGTATTTTTTCGACCTGCCGGAGCTTATCAACTTATAAATATTCCCCAGAAAGAATTAAAAGGAACAATATTTAACATGCGCGATTTACTGGGGGCAGAAGCTAGAATACTAAGGGAAAAACTTTCAGAACAAACTTCATTAACCTCGGTTCTGAAGATAATTGAAACTTTTTTTCTTCATCGATTATTTCAGCAAAAGAAAAATGAAGCAGCTTTCTTACTTGCAAGTGCTGTCAGCCAGGTTGAAAAATACAGTTATCAAAGTAATGTAATAAAAAATGTTTGCCGGCAATTCGGGTACTCCATCAGCAGACTGGAACGGCATATGAGCCAAATGGTAGGAATTGGTCCTAAAATGCTGCAGCGTATCGTTCGTTTCAATGAAGTATTAAAGTATTTAAACCAACAAAAACCTCCTTATCACTGGACGGGAATAGCAAATAGGTTTGGATATTTTGACCAGACTCATTTTATTAAGGATTTTGCATGGTTTTATGGATACACACCCAATAACCTGGGAATGTTAGCTTCCAAACTTCAGTTAAGTTTAAATTGTTTCGGCGAAGAGGATTCCGGTAAATCTCTTTTAAGAGTATATGAATAAATATAATAGAAACTCTGCACTGTACCGGTTTGAGTTAAAAGATTATGTTGACATATGGTATATTACAAAAAATTATAAGTTTAATTGGCGCCGGTTAATAAATGAAGCTAAACAAAAGGAAGCAACAATAGATCCTTTAGAGATTTTCGATCTTTTCAAATCATTTCCCTTTAATGATCTGGGTTATATTAAATGGGTGAAAAAAACAGATTATAATCTGATCAAATCAGATTTTTTAAAAATATCAGAGAACATACTTAACGGAAACAACAATTCCCTGATATAAGTTTATTAACAAAATATACCTGCCAGACTTTTCTATCATTATACACTACCCCAAATTCGCCATATCCCTATCCACTAACTTTGCCGATTTTTTACTATACATTTTTTCAACTGAATTCTAATTTATTGCTCTAAGCTTCAAATTAGTAGCGGATACATAATAAAAAAAGATAATGCATTATAATAAAATTGTTTTGCATCTCTTGAATTTATATTCATGATCAAAATTAAAAAAATCAAAATCCGGTGACAAATATAATATTGTTATATCATAACTAATTATTTAAAAACAGTTTTAACATTTGGGATTAGGTTGAATGAAAAAATTTATATACCTGATTACTTTATGCATCTTAAGCTTTACAACAGTTTTCCCTCAATGGAATGCATCTATTAGTATTGTTCCATATCCTTCACCGTATATAAGCGACTGGGAAAATCATCCCGGGCAGGTAGGTCAAATAATTATTAGTAATAATTCTGGAAGTCCTGAAACCGTTCAGATATTAAGTACAGCTACACGGAACGGATCGGAAATATTTAACGGTACCAGCGATCAGTTTACGGTACAGCCGGGAGTTCCTGCAACAATAGATAACACCAGGCTTTTAAGGTTTGCCGAGGCTAATTTTCCCAACAGTTCTTTAAAGGCGCAAGTTGTTAGAACAGGGAGATTGCCGGAAGGGCATTATGAACTTTGTATTACAATTCAAAATTCTGCCAACCCAAGTGCGCTCCCTTTAGTAAGGAATGTCTGCGCTTCTTTCGATATTACATACCCCGATCCGCCGAATCTTATTTCGCCTGTTAATGAACAAAATGTAACGGACACATATCCTGTATTCACCTGGACTCCGGTTCTTAATATTCCGGCAGACTACACAGTTACTTATTCTTTGAAAGTTGTAGAGATATTAGACGGTCAAAATCCGCAAACTGCTTTGGATGCAAATATTCCGCAACTAGAACAAGACAATCTTACTACCACTACTCTGGTTTATCCTATTGACGGTTTACCTTTGGATACCGGTAAAACATATGCATGGCAAATAACCGCACTCGATCAATATGGTTTACCTCCGACTAATAACAGAGGTAAAAGTGAGATCTTTACTTTTACTTATTCCGGTACTAACACAAGCGACACTACCGGCAGCGGCAGTGCATTAGCCAGTACAGGCTCAGGCTGCTTAAGCGATATTTCTAGCAGCATAGATCATACGGACATAAATTCATCCGGACTTTCAAGTTTAGATCACTTAACTATCGGCGGATTTAATTTACACCTAGATCGTATACAGCAAAACTCTTCCGGAAATACTTACCAGGGAAACGGGTATATTACGTGGAGCCCTTTCGGCAGCCCTATTAAGCTGGCCGTAACTTTTAACAATATAAAAATTAATACAAGCGGCGCGGTTTACCAGGGGATAGTAACTACAAATGCTTCAACTAATTCAGATATTAGTACATGGACTTCCCTTGCCTCTGCATCCGATCCTATATCTGCTCTTCGCGGTCCGCATACAAATGGACAATATAATAGTTTGAATGAATATATCTCGTCTCATTTAATCAATACACTCGGCGGAAACGGCACTCCCGCAGTATTCCCATTGGGTTTTCGTAATGACGGATTATCCAATGAGCCGGTTCTTGCACTTATGGGTATTACCTTTACTCCAAATGGCGCAGATATGAATGTACTTTATAATTTAAATATTACGGAAGCGGATAAATGGATTTCATTTTTTAATACTTGTTTCAGGATAACTGCAAATGGTATTGGAACAGGGGGAGTGTTATACCTGCCGTGGGACGAACCGATGACGCTCTCCGACGGAAAGTCTTTCAGATTTAACGGCTGTCCTCATAATACCGATGGTACAAATATAGATACTGCCAACAGCACTTATGTAGAGTGGAACGGGAACGGATTGGAAACTATAGTAGCTTCTGCAAAGCTGGCATTATCCCAAAGTGATATTGTACCGGTAAATGAAGCTACTGATACTAGAATGAGCCGGGCTGATACTTTACAGCTTAAATTTAATTTTGCTGATTGGAACGACTGGATTGCCGGCGCTACTCCCGGTTCGGAGAATAATAAATTTGAAGTTGCCGGTCTTCCGGGTTTTACTATTAGTGTTTCTGGTAACGGTTATTACGATCATTCTGCTTCACGGGATCCGGCAGGTATAAGTTTCCCGGATAATTATACTGCGCCCATAGGAAACACATTTCAAGGACTTTATTTTCAGAATCTTACAATGTCGCTCCCCGAAGGTTTTAGAACATTCGGGAGTGAAGACAGGATAAATTTTCCTTTCCATAATTTTGTACTGGATGATAACGGGGTAACAACTCATATTAATGGAAACAACATTCTTCCATTCAGCAGCGGCGATGATGAAGGCGATCTGGGCGGCTGGCCTTTTTCTGTTGACCATATCGATATAAATATTATTAACGGCAATCCGCAGAGTGATATGTCAATGACTGGACAATTGAAGCTGCCTCTTAGCAATTCCAGCGCAATTGATTATACATGTAACATGAATACAAGTTCGGATGATAGTCTTATTTATCACTTTCTGGTAAGCGATCTACAGGGAGAATATGATTTGGATGTATGGCCGGCTACTTTGAATTTGGATGATAATTCCATCATAAATATTACGCATGATGAAGAAGGCATAGCCGTTACGGCTACACTGGAGGGTACGATGTCGATCAATATTAGTGCAGGGTCAGGATCAGGCTCGCACACTTCTCCCACAAATGTATTACTTCCCGGGCTTCCGTTTCAGGATGTAACGATAAGCAATAGGGAAGAAGGCGGAGAAGAAGGAATAGGATTTAGTGCCGAGGCATGGGGTGCCGAAGATGGTGAAGAACACCATGGGGGGGAATCAACTTCCGGGAGTGGAGAATCATCAAGTAGCAGCGGGGAAACAACTACAGGAGAAGGAGGTGGTAGTGAATCGCATAGCGGCGGTGAAGGTGAGCAGGGTGAAGTCGCCGGGATTAAAGTGAATTTAGGGAGATTGGATTTTACCGGACCGAATTTAACACCCGTAGAATCGGAACCGCATACTTATAAATTAAGTCTAGGTATGAACATTGAGCTTAACCTGGGTTTTGGCGGCGAATCAGAAATAGGTATAGGCGGTGGAACCGGTTTAACATTCGAAGGCGATATTCACGTTCCCGGTACCGCTCCTCCCACTATTGATAATATAGGAGTTGATGTTGATGAAGTAAGTGTGGACGGAGATTTTGGTCCTTTGAAAGTACAAGGTTCGTTAGGATTTCTTAATCATAATCGTGTTTACGGCACCGGAGTGGATGGAAGACTTAAAGTTCAAATTTCCGAAATTGAAGTAAACTTTATGACTAGATTCGGTACAACAAACGACGGTGTGGACTATTGGGGATTAGGCGGGAGTCTATATATGGAAAACGGTATTCAGGTGGGACCTGTAGGTATAAACGGCTTCGGCGGCGGTTTTGCATATAACATGGTTATCCCATCGGTAGGTAATTCTGCTATTGACGGCAGTTCATCATTAACTACTTCTACAAGTGAAGAAGCTCAGGATATAAACTTGAGACCTGTAAGTGCTGCCGATGTTGCTGAAAATCCAATGGTATTCCAGTTAAAGATTTTCTTATCTCTAATAAGACCTAAATTAGTTAACGGCTGTGTAACGGTTGCAGCTCAAATAAGCCATAGCGGTTTTGATGATCTTACAATAAACGGCTACGTTGCACTTCTTTCACTTGATCCTCCGGAAAATACTCATCCGGTTGGGTCAGCCGATCTGCATCTGGATTTTGATTTCGCCGATCAAATATTTTCGGGACAGTTTAACGGCAATGTGCAGCTTGGCGTAGCTTCTGCACATGTTCCGGTTTGGATGTATGCAGATCCTTCTAATTATTACTTTTGGGTGGGCAAGCCCGCTACTGCAGATAGAGTAAGGTTTGTACTGCTTCAAATTCCTCCGGAAGGAACGCCGCCTCCTCCATCCGGCAGTCCGTTGTCTCTGGAAGCTCATTTGGAAGCAAACGGGTATCTTGATATGGGAACCGAACTTCCATCCGGATTTCCCCCGCCGCTGCCCGCAGAAATAAGTGCTAATGTTAGCGGAAAAAGTTCTTCGGATGCGAGTGTACAAAGTTTACTAAGTGCTTTACGAAACCAGGATCCGCCTAATCCGGGTTTTGCGTTTGGCGCACAGGTAAGAGGGAACCTGCATTTACAGTTGTTGTTTTTGTATGCAAAAGTTGATGCATTGCTTGGTTTTGATGTAGGATTGCAGTACGTACAAAACCCTCCGTCGGCATGTTTATCATCCGGTGAACAATTCGGATTTAATAATTGGTATGCTACCGGACAGTTGTATGCTTACTTGAACATGGATGTAGGAATACATGTAGACGTATGGCTTGTAAAAGGTGATTTTACTCTGGCTCAAATGTCACTTGGGGCTTTGCTGCAAGCAGGCCTGCCTAATCCTACCTGGATGAATGGAAATGTTCATATAGAAGGAAATATTTTAGGCGGACTTGTAAAAGTGGATGACAATTTTCCGTTCCATGTAGGAAAAGCATGTACCATACCGTACAACCCTCTTGATAATATAAAAATGATAACGGATGTCGGACCTAAAGATAATGCCGGAGTATTTGATAAACCTTTTGCGGTTTTCAATTTGCCGATGAATAAAGATCCGATGGATATGACCGTTCCGGCTGACAGTCATCATGACAGCCCATATACACGGACTTTCCGGTTTTATGCAACGAACTTTGAATTGTATAAAGTTAAAAACGGCGGACAAGATTCGTTGATACAGGGAAGACCGGATGTTAGTGCCGACGGGAAAACCATCACCCTTTACCGCAATGATATGCTGCAGGCGCACACAAAATATAAAATCTATATAAAGTGCAAAGCAGAGGAAAAAATTAATAGAAGCTGGGAAAATCCGGCAGAAGGTGCCACAACCCAGGATACCAGTATTTTCTTTACAACCGGGGCTGCACCGGATAAAATATCTCCGCAAAATGTAGCTTATACATATCCCATAGACGGACAAAATTATCTCTTGAAAAATGAATTCAGCAACCTGGGCCGGATTAAGCTAGGTATGTGGCAGAACAACATACTACCTATTCAGCGTCCGGGGATGCTGGAATATAATTATACGTTAAAATTTATTCCGGAAAATAACGGCGGAGATACATTAAGCGAGCCTTTTACTCCCAACAAAACTAACAAGTCATTGGATTTTCAAATTCCTCCGGGCCTTCAAAACAGTACTATATATACTATGCAGGTATGGGTAAAACCTGTTCGAATGATTAACGTAAGTCAAATAACAAATCAGTCCAATAATAATTTTCATGTTCATTATCAGGTACAAAATATACAGAGAAACGGCATGGTTTCTACCCTGCAGAGAAACAGTGCCGGCAACCTTGTTCAAAGCAGAAGTAATGTAACAGCAAAGGCATCTATAAATAATAAAATTGCAAACATGCTTCCGCAGAGCCATCCTTTGGGTTCGGAACCGATATATTCTATCAGGTTCCGTACTAGTAAATTTAACACCTTTGCTGAAAAGATGGATGCACTGGATCCGCTTAAAGCTGATCCGGAAGATATTTACAAACACATCAAAATATACAGTAATAATGATGCGGCAGAAAAATTTGATGTTTTTGAGATTAAAGGTTTTAACTCCAACTGTACGACCAGTATTTCCACATCGGGTAATGGAAACCATTACCCGCCTTTGTTTTCGGCTTCTATACATTATGATGCAGGCAACGCTACCGACAAATATTTTATGGACAATTTATACCTTCCAAGTTTCAGTATATCGCTTGCCCTTAACAGATATGGTTTTAATATAAATTTAGGAGCACCGGAAGTAAGAAATATTTGGACAATCGGTTTTCCGGTTTATACACTTAGTACGGAAAGTATGGCTTATAGTCCAAAGCTGCCGCCGTTAACAATAAAAAGTTCGGAATTGGTAGCATTGAAAGAGGGAGTTCAAGGGAACGCACAAATTGTAAATGCAATTACACTCAACGGAGGATCGAGCAAGTATTCCTTCGCCGGGACAAATACAATGAATAATACCAATGAATGGGCAACGGGAAATAATGTAGCTGTTCCGTCATCTTATGCGCAATTACATTCGAATTACTTAGGCAAAAGCGGCTCTTCAGGGACCGGAATTTCCATTAGCAATAATCCTAATACATACGGTATTAGTAATTTGTTACATAGTTTTCAGCTTGTGTGGAAACGGGATGAATATATATACGCAGATTACCAATTGCTTAAGCAGTTTTATCATACCTTTGAACAAAGTTTGGTACCGATGCCTATAATAGGCGGAGATATATTTGTTACAGCGAATAATCCTTTGGCAACCGGGGAGTACGGGAGTATTACATTTGGCGGAAATAATTATCTGTCAATAAGCCAAAGACAAATGCAGACGGTTAACAATCAATTGAACAAAATAAAAAATTTGAATTTTGTGTCTACACGGCAGCTTAGTACTACACGGAATATATATTTCCAATACAGGTACCCTTGTCCTAATTGCGGTGTGCAGCCTGTTACCGTAATTAAACATTTGAATGAGTTGAGGCTAAGTAAAACCGCACAGCATCAATTGCAGGAATCGCAGCAAATTTCCACAGGGACTTCATCTTCACCCTTAATCCTGCATTTTAAGTGAAAGGTTAAAAAATGAATTTTAAGTATTATAATATTTTTCGGCTCTTTAAACAGTTCCTTGTAAAAAAAATGTTAAAAGCTTTAATCCTAGCCGTATTGATTTGTACAGCGGTTAATGCACAACAGAAAAAAATAGTTTTCAAGGACAGTACACATCAATACAGTCTTAAAGTTATGGCGCGAGCATACGAAGATTCTATAGTAATACGCTGGGCGCCAACACGCGCTGCATTCTGGCAGCAATATAATGACTCCGGTTATGTTATCAGCAGAACAGACTTCAGTAATCCAGTTCATCCGGTTAAAGTTTTGCTTACATCTAAAGTTTTCAAAGCTATGACGCTTGAACAAATGAAATCTCATTTGAATAAAAATAATAGGTATGCTGCCATTGCTGCACAGGCTATGTATGGAAATGATTTTAGAATGACCCGCGAAGCACCAACATCGTTTGCTGAAAAGATAAAGCAGGGACATAATGCTATGAACTTTCGTTTCTCTTTTGCTATGCAGGCAGCGGATTTCTCACCTCCGGTAGCTAACGCACTTGCTCTTAGATGGACTGATAAGGATGTAAAAAAAGGCGGGCGGTATCTCTACACAATATATTCTCCGGGAGGTCCTGATACTGTCGGCATATTAGTATTAAATAAAAAAATAACGCGGTTTGTTCCGGAAGGATTAAAAGCTTTCGGTTTTGATAAAGTAGTTGAATTGCATTGGAACCGGAGACAGATGGGGAATTTTGATGCTTACAATATAGAACGCAGCGACGACGGCGGGAAGACTTATCATGTGGTAAATAAATTTCCTTTTTATGCATCTTATAAACCTCAAACTGCAACGCAAAAAAAAGATACATTGGTTCATAAAATAGCAGCCATTTTACGTGATCATCAAGTATATACCGATAGTATAAAACAAAATTATAAAACGTACTATTACCGAATTTGCGGCTATACGGCTTTCGGAGATAAAAGCCCGTATTCAAAACCCGTAAAAGTACACGGCATTGATCTTACACCTCCCATTCCCCCGGTTATTGATACTTTGGAAAATGTGAAAAACGGTATAGCGATTAAATGGAACCAGAAAAAGAAAAGCGCTGATCTTATTGGTTATTATGTAGACAGGAGTAATAGTTTAAAAGGTCCTTTTCTGCCGCTTACTAAAAGTCTACTTAAAATAAATACTAGGTATTTTAAAGATACTTCTGCCGTACCTCATTCTCCGAATTTTTATGTAGTTGTTGCTGTGGATTCTGCTAAGAATATATCCGCTTCAATACCCAAAGTGGTATTTCTTATTGACAGCCTACCCCCTGCAATTCCAACCGGTTTGGCAGGCTCAATTGATTCGAACGGTGTGGTTCACTTACACTGGAATAAAAATACTGAACCGGATTTAAGAGGTTACGAAGTTTTTTATTCCTATAATCCAAAATTTCAATTTTCACGGATAACTAATACTGCTATTCCTGAAAATCATTTTACAGATACTGTCTCGATGAAAATGCTTAACAGGAAAATTTATTATAAAATTGATGCAGTGGATCTCAACTATCATCACTCGGGTTATTCTTCCATAGCTGCATTGACAAAACCTGTAGTAATACCTCCTTCGGCACCGGCAATAGGACAGATATATGCGGACACAGCAGGAGTGCATATTAAATTGATTGAAAGCCGCAGCGAAGGTGCAATGGGTTACGAGATTTACAGGAAAAAGAAAGATACCAATTGGCAGTCTATTGCACGTTTAAAGCAAAATTGGAAAAAGACCGAACTTCCTTACATCGACAGTACTATTGCCGCAAATGTTGATTACTATTATTCAGCGAAAACGATTGACAGCACCGGCATTCGTTCGAAACGGTCATTCACTGTTCATATACGTAATCATATTACAAAAACATTACCTGAATTGAGCAGTTTACAAGCTGAGTTTGATAAAAAACAAAATACCGTAAAGCTAAGCTGGAATTACCATAAGAAGGGCAACTATTTCTTTATTATATACCGCGGAAAAACCGGTCAGCCTTTAACTCCCTGGCATTCATATGATAAAGGCACTCAGTCATGCGTAGACAGTCCGGGAAACAAGGGAACTTATCAATATGCAATACAGATAATTAACCGGGATAAAAAAATGAAATCCGCACTCAGCAATCCTGTAATAGTTAATGTTCTTTGAAACATAGCATAAAAGCGAATTGAAATTTAAAAATAATATTTAAACTAAATGAAGAAATTGTTACTAAGCCAGGAAAAATTATTTTTATCGATATTAATTATTTTTATAATGTCATTTAAGAGTTATGCACAGGATAGTTCAAGTTTTGTAGAAAAAAATATTCGAATTTCCGGAAATGCTACGGCTTACGGTGAATTGTATAGTATTTCAGGGCACTCCGGCAGGCGTCCGCCGTCAACTGCAAGATTAGTTATTAGCCCTACCATTACATTATTTAATCTATTCTCAATCCCTATTGAAATACTTGTTTCAACCGAAGGGAGCTCTGCAAGGCAGAATATTAATCAATTCGGAATTAATCCTTCATGGGGATGGGGAACGTTTCATCTCGGAGATTTTAATGAAAATTATTCAACATTTACACTAAACGGAATAACAATAAGAGGTGCGGGAATAGATATTCATCCGGGTATTTTTAATTTTTCTACGGTTGCAGGATTTACTCGTAGAGCGGTTGCTGGAGGAGCAGGAAACGGAAGTTATAAGAGATTTCTTTTTGCATCAAAATTAGGTTTGGGACAAGAGAGCGGTACTCATTTCGATTTAATTGTTGTTCGCGCCAAAGACAAGGTCTCTTCATTATCCGGCGATACTAAAGCTATTAATGTTATTAGTCCGAATGGGGGCGACGAAATTCCGCTTAATTCGGTACAAATAATACAATGGAATTCAACAAATATAACCGGGTTGGTTAAAATAGAATTATCAAGAGACGGAGGTAATACTTATGAAACCTTGTTTAATAATCAGCCTGCAACCGGTTCGGCGGTATGGAATGTAACGGGGACAGAAACTTTCCAGGCAGTTATTAAAATAAGTGCGGAGTCCGATTCTTCAATATTTGATGTCAGTGATAAGCCGTTTATAATAGCTGCAGGAGTTTCATATTCAAAAGGAAATATTTATTCCGATTTTCCTAATTCTTATGCTGTTACTCCGCAGGAAAATTTGATTCTGGGCATTTCGGGAAAAACGAATATATACAAGAATATGATCTCATTAAATCTTGAAGCTGATGGTAGTGCGTATACAAAAGATTTACGGGCATCGGAAATAGATTTAAGTAAGTATAATATTCCGGGTTTTGTAAATGGAATTTATAAACCTAGGGTCAGTTCAAGTTTTGATTACGCACTTAATTCGGGAATGAATTTTCATATACAAAATTTTAATGCAAAGCTGGGTTATGAATATATAGGACCCGGTTACACATCCCTCGGACTGTCATATTTACAAAATGATCAACAGAAATTTTCCGCAGCTACATCTTTTAGAATTTCAAAATTTATGTTAAATCTCAATTGGTCCAGGTTTAACGATAATCTTATTTCTCAAAAATTATTTACAACTGTTAGAAGTCAATACGGACTTAATCTAAGCGGTGCAGCAACTAATTTTTGGAATATGAGTTTTATGGCTAATATTTTAGGTACGGGAAATAGTTCAAATAACGATACTACAAAAATTGATTTTTCAAGTATTATTATAGGTACTAATCATACTTTCTCTTTAAAAGGAAAATTTTTAAGAAGTATAAATTTAAATTATACATATCAAAACTCTACAAACAAATCCGTATTTAACGGAGGGACGAAATCCAATGTTAATTCATTCAATCTCGGATTTGGTTTTATATTGTCTAAAAATATCAATGCCAATGCTTCCGCAGGTGTTATTAGTTCTTCAATAAACAACACTACTAACAGTACTACACAGACGTATGCCGTTAGTCTTCAGCATAAAGCTTTAAAGAACAAATTAGTTTCGAGTTTTACTTTCGGAACATCTATTCTGCAAAATAATACTTCAATAAGAGCGGCGCTTTCTTCCGGTTATTCAATTACCTCCAAGGACAGAGTTTTGGTAACAATATCTTTTATGCATTATAAATCGGGTAATGTTAATTTCGGAAATTTTAATGAACTTATTGCAGGGGTGACTATATCGCATAGGTTCTAGTTTATAAAAAACAAGATCACTAATAATATCATTAACAATAATAAGGAATAATCCATGTTTAAAAATATACTACTTATCTTTTCACTAATCTTTTTCTTTTTAATTAACAATACATTAGCTCAAGATTTCTGGGAGCCCACAGGAGAAATACAAGGTGGAAGAGTTGTAAAAATTGCAGTTGCACCGAACGGTTATATATATGCCGGAGGAGCTTACGGCGGTATTTTCCGTTCAACCGATGACGGAATAACATGGAAGCAAACAAATAACGGGCTCAAAGATCTGGGGCTGAGAATACAAGTAATAAAGTGCGATAAGGATAATCGTGTATTTGCGGGAACGGCGAATGGGATTTATTTGTCAACGGATAACGGAGACAATTGGGATAATGTATACTCAGGACATGAATGTTACGATTTAACCATAAGTTCAAGCGGTCATATTTTTGCTGCAGCTTATAATTATCAAATTCTAAGGTCTACTAATAACGGAAATAATTGGACGCGGCTGCAGAATGGTATTGATACTACGGACTTGAGCCTTGTTGAATATACAACAAATGGTATACTGATTGCAGTAGATTGGTATAAAGGAATTTTTAAATCTACCGATGAAGGAGAAACTTGGTCGGCTTCTAGTAACGGTTATACGATTTCAGACGGCCCGTCTTCGATTTCATCAGACGACAGGGGAAATATTTTTATATCAACATATTACGGAGGAATATACGAATCCACTAATGACGGTGATAATTGGTCTAATATTAATGGAGATATTGCAGATACTTATTTACTGGATGCTGCTGAAGATTCATCGGGTAATATTTATACTGCGACGTTTACCGATTTGTATAAATCAACTAACAGCGGAACGAACTGGACTCAGTTAAACACAGGCACACCTTCAAAAGCCCTTCAATGTGTAACGATTGATGATTCGGACAATATAGTGGTAGGAACAAATTATGACGGCGTAGTACGATCTACTGACAGAGGTACGAATTGGGAAAAATCGAACAACGGGCTTTACCTGACAACAATTATGAATCTCGTAAAAGACTCTTCGGATAATTTATATGCAGTTGTTAAAGGAAGAGGGATTTTCAAATCTACGGATGATGGAACAAGCTGGGATTTGGTTAACATTAAAGATGATTTTTATAATCTTTCAATACTTGATTTGACAGCTTTACCTTCCGGCGGATTAATGGCAGCGGCTACTTTCGGCGGCACCTATATTACAAACGATTATACTACCTGGAATCCTTTTACACATCCGTTTACAGGCAATTATGCATTCATTACCATAGCAGCCAGTGTGAATGGCTATCTTTTCGGTGGAATGGCAAACGGTGAAATTTATCGTAGTCCCATAGCTGGTGATAATTGGACGGATATTAGAGATACAATTCATACCGGGCGTATTAACAAAATAGATGTAAGCCCGTCGGGAGAAGTATATGTACTTTCGGACAGTGGCGTTTATCATTCTTCGAATAACGGTGATTCCTGGATGAAAGTAAAAGACACATTGGCGTCATATAATTATGCTGTCGCTTTTGCTCCATGGGGAGATATATACATTGGAGGTGTAGGAACAAATGCCGGCGTGTACCGCTCTACGGATGACGGTGTTACTTGGAATTATAGCAATTACCAAGACGGTTTAACAAATGCTTATATTATCTCTTTGGCAATTGATAAAAACACAATATATGCCGGGAGCTATAACGGTGTTTTTAGTTCGAGCGATTCCGGTAAAACATGGCAGCCATTAACAACAGGTCTTACATCCGGCTGGATATATTCTCTTATGGTTACATCGTCAGATCATCTGCTTGCCGGAACAAGAGGAGCGGGTATTTTTAGAAGCAGAAATATACTTACAGGTATTACTAAAAAACTAAAAAACAGCATACCGCATAGTTTCATATTGCAT
>CAZHBJ010000073.1:0-16097 GCA_964530445.1 uncultured Ignavibacteriaceae bacterium | reverse complement strand
AATCAATAGACTTAATTAGAATATCTTTATAGGTATCACCTTCACCTAAAAAAACTGTTTTGTTGTTGGTAAAGTTTTTAAAGGTGTAAAATTTTTTAGAGAACCCTATCCCACCTTTCCCTTTGCAAGGAAAGGGTTGGGATGGGTTAATGGATTATGACCTAAGAACAGTTTCATTATTCCATCAATTAATTATCTTTTAATTTTAATAATTTTTTCTTGCTCTTTTTCTAAATAAGTCACTTATTCAACGTCGGTGGATTTAATTAAAATAACTCCTTCCGGAAACTATTCCGATATGCTATATGAGTAAAATCAAGCTTTTGCCACCCGACACTAATTAATTTCCCAATATTTTCGATAATTAATCAGAATATTTAATAAAATGTTAACAATTAGATAACAATTATTAAATATTCATAATGTAAATTTTGTCTCGAAATATGAAAGAGAACAAAAAGATGAAGAAAAAAGCTGATTTATTAATCAATTTTCCAATCAGACATAAGAGAGAGTTAGAAAAGAGAATTGAATTTCACAATCATAAAATTACTCCTCAACCGGATAATATATTTCCGGCTAATTTTTTGATTGAAGATGAATGGCAGCAAGAATATTATATCATATATAATTCTTATATTCTTGATGAAAACGAACAAGATGCACGGGAATAAACGAATTCTTATTCCTTTGTTCTTAAATTAAAATATTTTTCCAGTATTCAATTCTTGATTTGACAAATTCCGGGTTGGGGGAGCCGTAGCTTTTTTTCTTATCTAAGCATTTCGAAATATCCAAACATTCCAATGCAGTTTCATCAAATATTTGGTTTATTTCTTTTAATTCTTCAACTGTTATACCGCTGAAATTTTTGTTCTCATTTTCTAATTTTTGAACAACCTTTCCGACTATCTCATGTGCTTCTCTAAACGGTATGCCTTTTAATACCAACCAGTCGGCTAAATCGGTTGATAATGAAAAATCACCTTGAAGTTCTATCTCAAATCGTTTGGTGTTGAATTCAGCCGAGACAAGCATTGATTTCATAATATCCAGAGAATCTTCATAAATAAAAGAAGAACTGAATAAAGGCAATTTATCTTCTTGAAGATCTCTATTATAACTAAGCGGAAGAGATTTAAGTGTTGAAGCTAAAGAAATATAATTTCCGTAAACATGTCCGGTTTTACCTCTTATTAGTTCTGCCAGGTCTGAATTTTTCTTTTGAGGCATTAAAGAAGAACCGGTTGTAAAACTGTCGCTTAATTTTATAAAGTTCCACTCTGTTGACGACCAAATGATTATCTCTTCCGATAGCCTGCTTAAATGCATCATTCCTACAGAACATGCGTGAAGATAATCAAGAATAAAATCTCTGTTAGATACAGAATCAAGAGCATTTCCCGTAGGCTTTTCAAATCCTAATTTTTCGCTTGTGAAATTTCTGTCAAGTGGTAAAGTTGAACCCGCTAAAGCACCTGAACCGAGCGGTAATTCATTAAGCGAGCTTTTAACGAATTTAAATCTTTCGGCATCTCTCTGCAGCATTTCAACGTAAGCTAATAAATGAAAAGCCAACGAAATAGGCTGAGCTCTCTGAAGATGAGTATAACCCGGAATAATTGTATTAACATGTTCCGAAGAAATATCTAAAAAAACTTTTTGTAATTTTTTAATTTCATCGATTACCAAACTGCATCTTTTTTTTACCCATAATATTACATCCGTTGCAATTTGATCGTTTCGGCTTCTTCCGGTATGCAGTTTACCGGCAGTTTTGTCAATAAGCTCGTATAATCTCGATTCTATTGCAGAATGGATATCCTCAAATTTAGCCGGATCCGGTTTCCAGATCCCTTTATCCCATTCTTTCTCAATTGTATTGAGTCCGTTAATTATTTTTTCAGCTTCGTCATTGGAAATAATATTTACATGAGCAAGCATTTCAGCATGTGCTTTGCTGCCTTCAATATCTTCGTGAATTAAATTTATATCGACATCTAATGAAGAAGAAAACCTTAAGGCATTATTATTTAGCTGATCTTTAAACCTTCCGCCCCATAGCATTAAACGACAGCCTCTTCTTTTATTGTGTTATCAACTTCAGCAATAATTTTATACGGAAGTCCGTGTATTTTTATAAAACCTTCCGAAGCTTTGTGGTCAAATGTATCTTCCAGTGTATAGGTTGCTAGATTTTTATTATACAAGCTGTAAATACTGTTTCTTGATAAAGTATTAATCGTTCCTTTATATAATTCGAGCTTTACTTCTCCGGTTATTTTTTCTTGTGTCGAATCGACAAAAGCCATCAATGAATTAAACAGCGGGGAATACCATAAACCGTCATAAATTAAATTAGCAATTTTATTTGAAACATTCTGTTTATATCTAAATGTTTCCTTATCGAGGATAAGCCTTTCTAATTCGGAATGCGCATGATGAAGCAGTGTAGCCGCAGGAGCTTCATAAATTTCTCTCGACTTAATTCCAACAACTCTATTTTCAATTAAATCCAGCCTTCCTATACCATATGCGGCTCCAATATCTCTTAATTGTGAAACAAGTTCAACTGCATTCAATTCAATAGAATTTAAACTAACTGGAATTCCTTTTTCAAATCCGATTGATATTACTTCCGGATTATCAGGTGCCGATTTAGGGCTTACAGTAATTTGATATGCATCGTCTGGAGGAGCCTGAGCAGGATCTTCCAAAACTCCGCATTCAATGGCAATTCCCCATAAATTTTCATCGATTGAATAAGGTGAATCTTTTGTTGCTTTAATCGGAATATTATTTTTTAAGGCATATTCCATTTCTTCCTCACGGCTTTTAAATTCCCACATTCTTAAAGGTGCAATAGTTTTTAAATGAGGAGATAAAGACTGAACACCGACCTCAAACCTAACCTGATCGTTTCCTTTTCCCGTGCATCCATGTGCAACTGTGTCTGCATTTTCGTTTGTCGCCACATCCACAAGCATTTTAGCTAAAAGCGGTCTACCGATTGCTGTTGCCATAGGGTAAGAGCCTTCATATAAAGCACCGGCTTTTAATGCTTTCCAAGCATATTTTGTAAGAAATTCTTCGCGTAAATCAAATATAAATGATTTTGCAGCACCGGTTTTAGCGGCTTTTTCTTTTACACCTTCTATTTCTTTTACCTGGCCTAAAAACCCGGTAGCCGTAATTATCTCCGCATCATATTTTTCTTTCAGCCATTTAACCATTACTGAAGTATCCAATCCTCCCGAATATGCTACGACAATTTTCATCTTTTCCACTTTCTTATCTCCTCCAACTAATTATTTTTTCTAACCGATTTGTTCGGTCATCATTTTTTTTGTTAATTCGATTAATGCCGGTATACTTTTCTGTGAACTCGGAATTACGAGTACGGTATCGTCACCGCCGATTGTACCCAATATTTCCGGATTATTTAATCGATCTATAAAATGTGCAATACCCTGAGCCCTGCCTGCCAGGGTTCTTATTACAACCACAGATTCATTATGTTCAACACTTAATATTTCAAATCCGATTAGTTTGGCAATCTGCTTACCGGATTCATGTGCGTCCAGTACATAGCGAGGTCCGTATTCCGTAAAAGTTCTAATAACTCCCAATTCTGCAAAATCCCGGCTTAATGTAGCTTGCGTAACCTGAATGCCTTCATCGGAAAGTAGTTTAACCAAACTTTCGTGCGAAGGAATGCTTTTGCTGTTAAGTATTTCTTTTATGCGATTGAGCCTTTTTAATTTTGAAGACATGATACCACCAATTGATTATTTTTAATATTCTTTACCGGATATATCGGAAATTACTCGTCTAAATGCCAGTAAAAATTTCATAATTTCTGTTTGTGTGATTATAAAAGGAGGCAGAATTCTTAAGACTGCTTCACCTGAAGTTCCGGTCAAGAAACCTTTATCAAGCATTTTCTTTGCAATTTCTTTGGCGGAAACTCCTTGAACGAACTCAATTCCAATCATTAAACCTTTGCCTCTAATATCTTTTACTTCGGAAATATTCAAACCGTGCAGGGCATCAATTAAAGTTTTTCCAAGCTGTTCTATCTTATTAAGCTGTTCTTCATTCAATAAATCAACTACTTTGTTTGCCGCTGCAATAGCAATAGGATTACCGCCGAATGTTGAGCCGTGACTACCGGGCTTAATTTCTTTTGATACATCTTTACTGCAAATTACGGCGCCTAAAGGAATACCATTTGCAATTCCTTTAGCAGTTGTAACTATATCGGGAATTACTTCTTCATACTGATATGAAAAGAATTTCCCGGTTCTGCCCATTCCGGTTTGTACTTCATCAATGATTAACAAAATATTTTTTTCACTGCAAATAGATCTTAATTCTTTGATATAATTTTTGGGTGCAACATTCACACCGCCTTCACCTTGAATAGTTTCAATCATTACGGCAGCCGTATTGTTATTAATAGCATTCACTGCAGCATCAATATTCCCAAACGGTACATGGATAAACCCGGGTACAAAAGGAGCAAATCCTTCCAGGTATTTATGTCCGCCTGTAGCCGAAAGACTTCCGTAAGTTCTGCCGTGAAATGCTCCCGCCGCACAAATAAATTCGCTTTTGCCTTTTCCCCATTTCCTTGCAAATTTTATTGCTGCTTCATTAGCTTCTGTTCCAGAATTGCAAAAGAAAACGGAATCCAAGCCGGATTTTTCAGCAAGTTTTTTTGCTAAAACTTCCTGAGGAGTAGAAGTATATAAATTCGATACATGCCAGAGTTTATCAATTTGTTTTAAAACAGCATCTTTTATTTCCGGGTGATTGTGTCCGAACCCTGTAACAGCAATACCGCATAAAAAATCGATATATTCTTTACCGGTTTCATCATAAACATATGCGCCGTTTCCATAAGAAAACTCAACCGGATATCTGGAATATGTATTAAGCAATCTTGAGGAATTTATATCCTGTTTCGTTCGAATTAACGATCCAAGTTCCGTTTCCATTTATTCTTTCTGTTTTATTTAATGAAGAATTATTGATTTGTGAACCGATCCAGACTTTATTTATCCCTTTTTTAAGTAATTCTATACAGCTATTCAATTTGGGAATCATTCCGTCCGTAATTTCTCCGCTGATAATACCATTGATTATGTCTTCTTCCGTTAAAGCTTCTTGAAAATTTCCGTTTATTTTTACTCCTTCAACATCGGAGACGAAGAAGACAGAATAGGCATTTATGGCATTCGCTAATGCTTCCGTAAAAATATCCGCATTTACGTTCATTAAGTTTCCCGAAGCATCTTTACAAACGCTTGAAAATACCGGAATTACATTTGAATTTAATAATTCATTTATCCATGTTATCGAACCGGTTAAAACCGGTTTGCCGACAAAGCCCAATTCTTTATTAAAGTATTCTGCTGTAAAAGTATTTCTATCGATACCCGATAGTCCAATTGAGTTAAATCCGTCGGCATTTAATTTTGCATTTATCCGGCTGTTTAAAATTCCTGCTTGAACGGCGGCAACTACTTCCATTTGTTTTTCGGATGTAACTCTTTGCCCATTAATAAATTGTGTATCGATACCTAATTTTTCCGACCATTCCGAAATACTTTTTCCGGCTCCATGGACTAAAACAATTCCGTCATATTCGGTAGAAAAATTTTTTAAAGCCGAAATCCATTTATCGGTTGTTAAAATTTCGTTTATTGATTTACCGCTAATTTTTATTACTGCTGTTTTCATTTAAATTCCTCAAACTTAAGTTCTATAATCAGCATTAATTCTAATATATTCTTCAGTCAAGTCACATGTCCACCAAGTAGTTTCTTCCGAACCGGAGTTTAAGTCTACATTAATTAAAAATGAAGGCTGCGAAAGAATTTTAGAAGCTTTCTCTTCGTCTACCGCTAATGTGTAAGAGGGGAGAAGAATAGGCAGATCATCAAAGCTGATTGAAACTTTAGAAGGATCAAAATCTGCACCGCTTTGACCGGCCGCGCTTAAAATTCTTCCCCAATTCGCATCGGAACCGTAAATTGCTGTTTTAACTAACGACGAATTGGCAATCGATTTGCCGACCAAATCCGCATCTTCTTTCGATTTTGCATTTTTAACATTTATTGTAACGAGTTTGGTAGCGCCTTCGCCGTCGGATACAATAGTTTTAGCCATTTCTTTGCATAAATCTTCAAGCGCATTTTTAAAAGAAATATATTCATCGGAATTTTTATTAATTTTTATCCCGGAAGCACCATTCGATAATAGCAACGCCATATCATTAGTGCTGGTTTCTCCATCGACCGAAATTTTATTGAATGAAATACGAACAGCATTCGATAGAAGCTCCTGCAATTTCCGCATCTGTAGAAATAAATGCGAGCATTGTTGCCATATTGGGAGCAATCATTCCGCTGCCTTTACAAATACCACCTATTTTTACATCACTACTGCCGATTTTAATATTTAGTGCAAAAGATTTTATTTTAGTATCCGTTGTCATAATAGCTTCGGCAGCATCTAATCCGCCGGTTTTTGAAACTAAAGGAACGATTTCGTCAATTCCGCTCTTTATTTTATCCATCGGCATTTTTTGTCCGATAACACCGGTTGAAGCAATTAAAACTTCCTTAGGAAAAATATCCAGTTTATCAGCACACCACTTCTGCATATTAAGTGCATCAAGATCACCTGTTTCACCTGTACATGCATTCGCATTTCCTGAGTTAATAATAACTGCTTTAACAAAGTCGGACTTTTTAACTACACTTTGGGTCAGCAATAAAGGTGCAGCTTTTACTTTGTTTAGAGTATAAGTACCTGCCGCAGTGCACGGTTCTTCCGAATAAATTAAAGCTAAATCTTTTTTCTTTCTTTTAATTCCGCAAAATATTCCTGCGGCTTTAAAACCTTTTGGAGTTGTTACAGAGCCATTTTCAATATATTGATGCATCTTTAACTCCTTTCAATCCAAGCCCTAAGCTTTCTTCAAAGCCAAACATCTTATTCATATTTTGAACCGCTTGTCCTGATGCACCTTTAATAAGATTATCAATTGCCGTACTGATAATTAATACTTTGTTATTTACGGAAATGTTAATATCACAAAAATTAGAGTTTACTACCCACTGCAGGTGGGGCGGCGTTTCTCTCATTCTTACAAACTGGGAATTCGAATAGAATTTATTATAGTAATTTTTTATTTCATCTTCTTTAATATTTTCTTTTAAATGAATTGATGCTGTAGAATAAATTCCAACTGAAACAGGCAGCAGATGTGTAGTGAATGAAAAAGCCGAATTAAACCCGGATTGATTTAACATTTGAATAATTTCCGGTTGGTGTCTGTGTTTATTAACATTGTATGCAGATACATCGCCATCCATTTCGGACATCATTAATTCTAGTTTTGGAGTTTTCCCGGCTCCGCTTGTTCCCGAATAAGCTGCAACACTAGCAGAAATAATATGTTCATTAAATCCTTCAACTAATGGCAGCAGGGAAAGCAAAACCGCAGTGGGATAGCAGCCCGGATTTGCGATTAAATTATTGTTGGAATAATTGGTTCCGTAATAATCAGCCAAACCATAAGTTTTTAGCTTTAGCAATGCGGGAGAACTATGTTTTATTCCGTACCATTTTTCATATATATTCTCAGAGTTTAATCTATAATCGCCTCCAAGGTCGATTACTTTTTTACCCGAATTAATTAAAGCCGGTACATATTTAAGTGCTTCACCATGAGGTAATGCTATAAAATATACATCGTGCTCAAAAGATAATTCGCTAATACTTTCTATTTTCGAATTTTGGACCTGACCTTCAAGATCCGGAAATAAATCAGTTATAAATTGCCCGGCCGACTTTTGTGCATAAATTTTATATTCACTTACAAATGAATGGGAATTGCAAAATTGCAGCAACTTTTTCCCGGTATAACCGCTTCCACCTATAATGCCTATCGAAATCATATATAATTTCCTTAAAATATTTTAAACTAACTTTTGATTTAATTATTTAATTAATGATATGTATTACCCCAAACGGGGGCGGCGGCGCGGTAGAAGCGATCTACTTGGAAGAATTGTATAAAGGAATTTTTTAAATTCTTTTGAATTAATTATATGTAACATTGATTTTTTCATTGGCTGTAAACATAAAAAAATTGGATTTTATTGTCAATAGTAATATGAATATTATTCCAGATAACACAAATATAATTAGAATATTCAATGCCTTGTTGTATAATTATGCTATATTATCAATGTTTATAATTTTATTTGGATCTGTGTATATTTAATTAAATATATCCATCAATTGTAATACTTGGATTTGTAAAGTTGTAATGGATGGAAAATTTCTTTATGAAAATTATAATCATAAAAATGAATAATAAAGTTGATTTTATTTATTAACTCATAATGATTTTTTCTTCTAGTATAAAACTATTTTACCATTTTTAATCTTATTATTAATTCGGCAAATTCTCTAAATGCTCCGTGTCCTCCGTTATTTTCGCAGACATAATCAACTATTTTTTTTATATCAGGCAATGCATCGCCGGGAGAGGCACTTAAACCCACTAGTTTTAGTAATTTGAAGTCATTTACGTCATCTCCAATAAAGGCTATATTTTCAGATTTTAATTTATGTTTTTTGAGAATATCTTTTAATAATAATTCCTTTGACTTTGTACCAAGGTATAGATCTTTAATTTTTAATTTCTCTGCACGCTTTTTAACACTGCCGGATAATTCTCCGGTTATTATTCCTGTTTCAACTGATATTAATTCTCTCAACCTTTCAACTCCCATTCCGTCCCGAATTGAAAATCTCTTAAATTCTTCTCCCCTGGATGAATAATAAACTCCTGTATCGGTTAAAACTCCGTCATTATCGGTTAATAATAATTTTATTTTTTTTGCTTTTTTTTGAAGCTTTAACTTATTATTTTGTATACTATTAGAGGCTTTCATTTAATTCATTCCTTTTAAGTATTTACATAATTTATATTATACAAAAATTTGAAAGATAATGTTCGATTTATTAAATTAACGTAAATTTAATTAAACTACCATTAAAATGTGGGGGTATATGAAAATTCTTAAACCAAAAAGACTTATCAAAGGCGATTTAATTGGAATTATTTCACCTGCTTCTTCTCCCGATGATCTAACAAGAATCGAATTAGGAGTAAAATATTTTGAAAAATTAGGTTATAGAGTTGAAGTTGGTAAAAATGTTGGAAAGTATCATGGCTATTTAGCCGGAACAAATGATGAGCGACTAGATGATCTTCATTATATGTTTAGGAAAAAAGAAGTTAAAGCAATTATTTGCGTCAGAGGTGGATATGGTTCCCCAAGATTGCTGGATAAAATTGATTATAAACTAATTGGCGCTAATCCTAAAATATTTGTAGGTTACAGCGATATAACCGCACTTCAGATGGCCTTCTTTCAAAAAACCGGATTAGTAACATTCGGCGGTCCAATGGTTGCCGTAGATTTTTATAATGAGATAAGTCCTTTTACGGAAGAAATGTTCTGGAGTTTAATTACTTCTAAGAAAAGTTACGGTAAAGTTTCATTACCGGAAGAAGATAAACTATTTACTTTGAACAAAGGAAACACAAAAGGTAGAGTTGTCGGAGGTAATCTTGCTCTTATATCTTCACTAGTTGGTACACCTTATTTTCCTTCGGTAAAAGATAAAATTCTTTTCCTGGAAGACGTAAGCGAAGCACCTTATAGAATAGACAGAATGTTAAATCAGTTAAAACTGGCAAAAGTTTTAAACCAGCCAAACGGTGTAATTTTGGGAGCATTTGTTGATTGTAATGAAAGCGACCCGGCTAAGAAAACACTTACTCTTGGCGAAGTAATCGGAGATTATTTCGGAAATTTAAAAGTTCCTATTGTATATAATTTTTCTCACGGACACTTAAAAAATAATATAACTATACCTTTTGGAATAATGTTAAAGCTAAATGCATCCAGAAGTTTTGTGGAAATAACCGAAAGTGCAGTAAGCTAAAAAAATTAAAATTCGTTATGGTTGTGTTAAATAGGAAGCCCTGCTTAATTGATAATCACTAATAAAAACATTTAAATAAGCTAGGCAGAATCAAGTAAAATAATGATAGTGTTAATAAATTTTATCCATTATTCAATTATAACAAAAGTAATTTTGTTTGATAATTAAATAAATTTTCTATTTATAATCATGGATATAGAGAAATTAAAAACTGCTGTTAAAAGCGGTAATATTGAGTGGAGGAAACACGTTTACAAAGGATGTTGGAAAGAAATATAGAAAGAGAAGACATTAAAAGAGTAATAATGGAAGGAGAAATAATAGAATATTATGAAGATGATAAACCTTTTCCAAGTGCGTTATTTTTCAAAATTATAAATAATAGACCGTTACATACTTTGTCAGCATTTGATGAAGAACAGAATAAAGTTTATATTATAACATCATATGAACCGAACTTGGAAATATTTGAAAGTGATTATAAAACAAGGAAAAAGAAATGAAAGAAGAAATCTGTCCGATTTGCGGCGGTAAAAAAATTGAATCCAAAACAAGCTTTACGGTTGATTATAATACCGGAGTAGTAGTAGTAAGAGATGTGCCTGCAAAAGTATGTTTGCAATGCGGGGAAGAATGGATTTTAGATGATATCGCGGCTAAGTTAGAAGAGATTGTTTCCATTTCAAAAAAGCAGAATCAAGAATTATTTATTGCAAAATTCAATAATTATTCATTAGTCTCATAATTCCATATTTAACTTCTCACTTTTATTAGTGATTTACACCAAGCCAACTTTTTCGATAGACTTCCCGGCACAACATCCTGTGTTTCACTATGTTTGAATAAAATTAAAATATTTACTGCTGAATTTATCTTTAGCTTTCTTCGCTGAAGTCAAATTTTCAAATATTCCAAAAATAGTTGAACCGCTGCCCGTCATTAAAGCAAAAATTGCCCCTAAATCATACAAAGATTTTTTAATATCTTTAATTTCCGAGTATTTTTTGAATACCGGTTCTTCAAAATCATTTATTACCAATTCTTTTAATGTCGTAAAATTATCCGGTTGTATTAAAGGCAAATTAAATAAGCGATATCTCGGTTTTCCGGGTGAAATATTTTGATATGCCCATTTAGTAGAAACATGAATGCCGGGATTAATAATTAAAATAGGATAAGGAATTTTAAATTTTAAATGTTGAATAACTTCTCCTCTTGACATGGCAAATCCGGGTTTCGGATCAATAAAAAAAGGAACATCCGACCCGATTTTTAATGCTAATTCTTTTAATTTCTGTTTTGATAAATTTAATTTAAATATTTTATTCAGAGATATAAGCGCTGCCGCACCATCCGAGCTGCCACCGCCCATTCCTGCACCGATAGGAATATTCTTCTGTAAATCAACTGTAAAATTAAACTTCTTTTTAGCAGTCGCTTCAAGAATTTTTTTAGCCTTAATTATCGAGTTATCCGGGTCATTTCTTAAAAATTCCACATTACAATTAAATTTGAATGACTTCGACGATCTGAAAGTAAGGTAATCATAAAGTTTTACCGGGTAAAAAAAAGTTTCGATGTTATGAAATCCGTCCGGTCTTTTGCCGATAACATTTAGACCTATATTAATTTTAGCAGGTGTTTTAATTTTTAATTGTTCCATCGAGTAATTTCTTAATCTCCATAATATGTTTTGGTGTAGAACCGCAGCAGGCACCTATAAAAGAAGGAGACTTAGGTAAAATATTTTTAATTGCCTCTTTATAACTGCTAGGTGAAATTCCGCATTTTATATTATCATCTGTAAAATCTCCGCTGCCGCAATTTAAATATGCTCCCCAAAAAAATTTCAATTTAGATTTATTGTAAAATTTCCTAAATGTTTCATGCCGGATACAATTTATTCCAACTGATAGAGGATTATAATCAAGAATAAATTTAATCGCTTCATTTAAACTTTCGCCCGAGAGAAGTTTCAAATTTTCATCTGCAAACAAACTGATTATAAAAGGGATATTGTTTTTTGAACAATATTTACAAATAATCTTTATCTCATCAAAATGACTTTGTGTTTCATTTAGAATGAAATGACATCCGCTTTCCATCAAATAATTTATATGCTTATCATGATTTATTTGAAGCTCTTTTAAAGACAGTTTCCTTTTAACTTGGTAGCAATCTTCTGCCGGTGCATTTGATCCCGCAATAAATACAGGCAAACCGATTGAGGCATCAACTGCAAGTTTTACACTTGCTCTGACTAGCTTTTGACCGTTTAATCTTTTATCATAGCTTTCGACTGCAGCAGGATTCGTCCGGAAAGTATTTGTCGTTATGATATCTGCTCCAGCTTTAATATACTTTTTATGAATTTGAAAAACTATTTCTGGCTGTTTGATATTTGCTAACGACATCCACATCGAACCCCGGCTTTTTATTCCGGACTGCTGCAGCATACTGCCCATAGCACCATCAAGAATTAAAGGCCTGTTTATTCTTTTTGAAAGAGCAAAAGGATTAATAAAATTATTACCTGGAAACATTTGAATTTCTGTAAATATGTTTTTCGATAAAAGGTTTAAGCTTATTTATTACATCTTTAGATTCAATATTTTTTAATGTCGGCTCTTCGGTAGTGACGCATTCAAAATCGGATTTATACGGGGACCAGATCATTTCACTGGTCTTATATTTAACATATATGCCGAAAACGGGAATTTGAAAAGCAGATGCTAAATGAACTGCCGCTGTATCGGGGGTAATTAGAAAACTTAATTTTGAGATTAAAGCAGCAAATTCGTTATAATTTTCCGAATGAAATATTTGAATTTTATTTTCGGAAATCTCTTTAGCGTCTTCCAAATCTTCCGGTGAACAAATTAATAATAGGTTAACATTAAAACCGGTAAGAGAATCAATAAGCTTTTTATAATTTTCCGTTCCCCAGAATCTTGCTTTACTTCCGGCAGAAATATTAATTCCGACAAGATGTTTCTTATTCGAAAAAATTTTATTTAAGAATGAATCCGCTTTTTTAAAAGATTCTTCACCGGGATAAAAGTGAATATTCTCATCTGCATTTTCAATCTTTATGTCGAAAAGTTTCGCTATTTCCAATAATCTATCCACCACATGAAATTTTGAAGCATCGAGTCTTGGAATAGTACGGGAATAAATATTTTTATTTTCTTTTTCCAAAGCAAATTTACTTTGTGCTTTTGCTAATGCAATTAAAAAGCTAACGGTTGTGGATACATCATCATGAAGATCGACGATAGTATTTATATTTTCCCGTTTAACCAGTTTACGGACTTCGAAGAACCCCTTTATTCCTTTATTAAAAATTATCAGCTTATCTATATCCGGATTGTTATTGAAAGCAATATAATTTTTTCTATCTGCAAGCAGGTAAATTTCAGCTTTTATGTCCTTTTTGATTGTGTGAAGAAGGGGAGTGGTAACTAATGCATCGCCTATTCTGTTCAATCTTATAAATAATATTTTATTCCCGCTTTGATTAACAAATCCTTTATTCTTTTCTTTATGTGGATTGAGAATTAAAAGTAATTTCAACAATAAAATTTTAAGATAGTTCTCAATTGCTTTCATTTTTAGCAACTTTAATATGACTTTTTAGAATCAATTGATTGATCTTAATCATTACCTGATCAATAGGAAGTTCTTTGAAACATTCATGCTTGTATGGACAAACCGTATGGTTGCAAATAATGCAGAACAAATCTTCCTTATTTACATAATCGGATAATTCGGAATAGGGGCCGTGCATTTTAGGATTTGTCGGGCCGAATAATCCTAACGTTGGTATACCCAGCGCCGCGGAGATGTGCATTGGTCCCGAATCATTTGCTATTACCAAGTCACAATTGTTAATTAATCCCGCCATCGTAATTAAATCTGTCTTCGGAGCTAAGACTGTTTCTTCGGGAAAATTTTTTGCAATGTAGTTTGCATCCTTTTCATCGCCCGGTCCCCAAAGTATTAAAAACTTGGTTTTATAAATACTCGAAACAGTTTTACATATCTCCACCCACTTAACTGCATCACATCTTTTGGACGGCCATCCGCCGGAAGGTACAATACCGATTATAGAGTAATCCGACGGGATGTTATTCTCAATAAATAATTTGCCGAAGTTGTCTTCTTTATCGGAAGTGAAATAATAAATTCTTTTTGAAATTATAGGTATATTCAAAGCTTTAAGCAGCTCAAGATTATGTTCCGCCGAATGATGACTTCCCCTATCGTCCGATGCCAAAATATTATAGGCATATTTTCTTCCTCTATATGCAAAACCGGTTCTATATTTAACCCCCGAGAAAAATGTTATCTGCGCACTTCTCGGGTTAGACCATAAGTCAAGTATTAAATCATACTTTTCTTTCCTAATTTTAAATGCAGTCTTTAAAGAGAACTCATTTCTTTGCATAGTTAATACTTTATTAACAAGCGGATTATTTTTTACTGCAGATTCAGCAAAATCTTCTGTTAAATAGTCTACTTGGAGGGAAGGAAAGTAAGCAATTAAATTATCCAGTACTATAGTAGATAATACTATATCGCCGATGCCGCGTGGCTTTATACACAGGATCTTTTTTATTTTTTCAGGATTTATATTCATCTTTATTTAATTCTGCAAGCTATAATTACATATAATCTTAAAATTTAATTTAATGTGCATCCAGCCAATTATCGCCGACCCCGGTTTCGACAAGAATTGGGACTTTCATCGGGAGCGCATTTTCCATCAATTCTTTTATTAAAGGTTTTAAATCATCAACTTCATCTTTATGTGCATCGAATAAAAGCTCATCATGCACCTGCAAAACCATTTTGGTTTTAGTTTTTCTTTTAGTTAATTCTTTTTGAATTTTTATCATTGCCAGTTTAATCATATCCGCTGCAGTTCCTTGAATAGGCATATTGATTGCAACTCTCTCTTCAAATTGTCTTACAACCCTGTTATTGCTGTTTATATTTCTCAAGAAGCGTCTTCTTCCCAGTAAAGTCTCAGCAAAACCTTTTTCTCTGGCTTTTAAAACGGAATCATCCATATAATTTTTAACACGTTTAAAAGTTTTAAAATATGTTTCAATAATCTCTTTTGCATGAGTTTGTGTTATGCCAAGCCTGGTCTTTAAACCGAATGGTCCGATACCGTATAAAATTCCAAAGTTAACTTCTTTGGCTTTTCTTCTCATATCCGGGGTTACATCTTCCGGTTCAACCATAAACACCAGAGCTGCTGTGCTCCTATGAATATCCTCTCCTTTATTAAAAGCTTTAGTCAATCCTTCATCGCCGCAAATGCTGGCTAAAATTCTTAATTCTATTTGGCTGTAATCGGCACTTATTAAAACATAATTCTTATTCCTAGGGACAAATGCTTTACGAATTTCTCTACCCATTTCAGTACGAATAGGAATATTTTGAAGATTGGGATCATTGCTCGATAGACGCCCTGTAGAAGCCGCTGTTTGATTAAAGCTTGTATGAACTCTTCCGGTTTTAGGATTAATTAAATTAGGAAGAGAATCTGCATATGTAGATTTTAATTTTGATGCTTGCCTGTAATCTATTATTAATTCAATAATTTCATGCTCATGCCTTAAAGCTTCTAATGATCTAACATCTGTTGAATAACCGGTTTTGGTTTTCTTCCCGGTTTTTAAACCAAGCTTATCAAAAAGTATTTTTTGAAGCTGCTGCGGCGAATTAATATTAAATTCTTCATCTGCGGCTTTATAAATATTTTGAGTATAATTATCCAGCAAAATCTGAAGATCTTTGCTGAATGAATTAAGTGCTTTTTTATCTAAATTTACACCCTCGCGTTCCATATCTTCAAGGACGGGAGCAAGGGGAAATTCAACATTAAATGCTACTTCAGTCAAGTTATTTTTTTCTAATTCTTTATTTAAAACTTCGTAAAGTCTGTATGTAATGTCAGCATCTTCGGCCGCATAGGATGAAAGTGATTCAACTTCTACATCGAATATTTTTGACGGATCTTTTTTCACACCGATTAAATCGGAAAGGGGAAT
>CAZHBJ010000072.1:14954-16105 GCA_964530445.1 uncultured Ignavibacteriaceae bacterium | reverse complement strand
AAAAGAATGAAATCTCGTTATATCCGGAGGAACCGCAATTACTTTTTTCTTTAGTCCTAATTTCTCAAGAGCTTCATATAATCCATTTCGTAAATCTTCTTTCGAAAGCTTTCCTTCAGCCGATCCTTTTCTATAATATAACATCGTGATCCTTTAATTATAAATATCATATTTGTCTTTACTTATCATCTTAATCTTGGTCCTACTCATAATCTTAATCTATTTTGTTATGCATTTAAACTCCGATTAAGATTAAGAATATGATTAAGATTAAGAAAAATTACACACCTGAATATACATTGAATCCGCCGTCAATAGGGATTACAACTCCCGTTACAAACTTAGAAAGATCCGATAAAAGATAAAGTACGGTTCCTTGTAAATCTTCAGTTTCTCCGAATCTTCCCATAGGCGTTGCGGCAATAATTTTATTCCCTCTGGAAGTAAGATTTCCGGTCTTTTCATCTATAAGTAAAAACCTATTTTGATTAGTTAAAAAGAATCCCGGCGCTATTGCATTTACACGTATATTCATTTTAGCAAGGTGAACAGCAAGCCACTCGGTAAAATTATTAATCGAAGCTTTTGCCGCCGAGTAAGCGGGAATTTTTGTTAGCGGTCTGAATGAATTCATTGAGGAGACATTCAGTACTACACCGCCTTTATTTTCTATCATATCTTTGGTTAATACTATTGTAGGAAGAAGAGTACCAAGAAAATTTAAATCGAATACCTTTTGGAAACCTTCTATACTCAAGCCATAAAAAGTTTTTTCCAATTCATTTAAATTTTCTTTTTCCATAAATTCAACTTGTGTAGTAGCTTTAGGTGAATTTCCTCCGGCACAATTTATTAAGATATCAATCTTGCCGAATTCTTTATTTATAACCTCTTTAGCTTTATTCAAAGATTCTTTATCAAGTACATTTGCTTCCACTCCGATTGCCGGAGTTTTAGTTTTTTCTGTTAAATTTTTTGCAGTTTTGTCTGCAAGGTCTTTTACAAGATCAAGCACAGCTACCTTAATTCCCACAGCCGAAAGGCATTCTGAAATTGTATTTCCGATTACACCTCCGCCTCCCGTTATTGCACAGACTTTGTTTCTTAAGCTTTCAAACGAAAAATTATTCATATCAATTCCTTGCTGGTTT
>CAZHBJ010000072.1:0-14854 GCA_964530445.1 uncultured Ignavibacteriaceae bacterium | reverse complement strand
GGGTATTATAAAAAGGGATGCATAAAGGACTTAAATTTAGACATTACTTATCAAATGGTTCCGGGTGTTTGTGAAAATGTGTAAGTTAAAATTGATATAAATTGCTGTTCTTAAATTGGTTTAAACTTATATCTTATTAATACTCTTATGTGCCCGGTATTAGCTGACCCAAGCCTGTCACCGAAACCGGAAGTTTTCGGATTCTCACAATCACAAATTTATTCTAGCTAATTCGAATACTATTACTGTTGAATATATCCCATAGCAGCAACACTCCAGACAGCAATACACAGATTGTCTATCTATATCTGCTGGTTGTCTGCTTTATTGACGGAACTATCGAACTGGAAGTGTCATTGTAATTTTTTTACTCTTTTATTTATGGACGAAATAAAATTGTTTAGAATATTATAGTAATCCGTTGTGTGAATTAAAAAATACAATTATGAAAAACTGTTGGCATAGTTTCCAATCTTAGTCTTAAGATTCCATTAACTCAAGGATAATTAGTGTGTCAATAAAAGACGAAGTATTTTCTTGCCGTTTTAACGGTTTTGCCACCTAATTCACACAACTAGTTATAGTAAATTTATTTTATTACTATCATTTTTTTTACCAAGGAATGGACTCCTGCTTTAAGCTCGTAAAAATAAATCCCGCTTGACAAATTTACTCCATTAAATTCAACTTCATAATTTCCTGACAACTTCTCTTCATTTACTAAAGTTTCAACCTCCCTGCCAAGGACATCAAAAACTTTTAGGGACACGAATGATTTCTTAGGAATTGAATATTCTATTTTTGTAGTTGGATTGAAAGGATTGGGATAATTTTGATATAGTTTAAATCTGCTCGGTGCCTTTGTCTTATTATTGATCGCAGTTATAGTTGAAGCATAAACATATACCTGTCTGGCTATCATTTGTCTATAACCAAAAATTCTAAGATTGATTTTATCTTTAAAAGTTCCCTGTATCAAAGGTTTAAACATAATTTGAACTTTAACAGAATCTTTTGGCTTAATAATTAAAGGTACGTTTCCGATAACTGAAAAAGATTTTTCTTTGTTATAAAATTCATTTATTGTTAATGCAGTGTCCTGCGGATTATAGATTGTAATGTATTTTATTGCCGAATCACCGTCGGCAATTTCACCAAAATTTAAAGAGTCTGTATTTATAGAAAATAAATTTGTTCTCCATTGATATTTAAATGCTCGATAATTATCAATAAAATATGTATAACTTAAGTCTATAACGGTGGAACCGTCAGTCTTAACTTCGCTAACCACCGGATTCCAGTTACGCCCCCACGAAATTACTCTATTACCATTTGGCAACTCTTGGACAGAACCTTCAATTTCAGAATAAATACTCTTGTGATATATTCGATATATCAATGTTGCAGTTTTATTTGTCTCATCTAGTTTGTATTCTACAGCGCTCGATAAAGGCGTAGGATGATATACGCCATTATCGAACAAACTAAAATCTCCATTTGAAAATCGTCGTATATCATGCTGCCTGGAAAAACCCAGGTTATCATTTATAAGTGTGAATTGATTATTCTTACCTCCCCAACGCCAAATAATATCTCCGGTATTATGATCTATTTTTGTTATTTCGTCCAAATTTCTAGCAGATACAATGGGATTGCCGTCAGTATCAATCGCAATAGAATTAAAATGTGTAAAATCTATTTTGGGCTGAGTCAAATCTATATGGTCATCTACATCAGTAATTTTATAATGGTCTATTGCATCCCATTGAAATATTAAGTTACCTGTCGAATCAAATTCCTGCAAAGCACCATCGGAAACAGCTGCATTCGTATCTCCGCCGTATTGGCTCAAATCCATAGTTACATAACGTCCGCCAAATATATAATAGTTACCATTAGGTAATACTCGTAAATCATGAACATTAACATCAAAACCATTAGTTGTACTAAAAGTCCTATCCACGTTATATGAACTATCCAATTGATATCCATTATGAGGATAAACAAAATATGTTAATTCACCATTTGGCTGAAGGTCAAAATTATAAATATTACCTCCTACATACCGGTAAAAAATAGGTGTACCTTCATTATCGATGATCTCCAGATATGGACTCGCCGGGAATAAAAAATATCCAGGAGAAGGATTATTAGATGTATCGACTAAAATGGCCGGCAGGTCCGGAGGCAAGGAGGAATCGGGTATAACTGATGATGATAATTTATGTACAATGTTTGTCTTCTTATATGCTGTTAAGTCATTCTCATATACAAATTTATTTGAATTAATACAAGTATGAAACTTAAAGATCAATTTTCCGATATCAGAACCATTCACAGTCATTAAGCCATGTTTTAAAGTAACAGTTACTTCCTCATCATTCTGAAAGGGTGCAAAAGGAGTAAATACCAGCGTGCGGGAGTCATCGGCTAAGATTACTTTACCTTTATGTACACCGCTTTTTGCACCTACTGCATCTATCAAATCATTATTTATACTTGCTCTGCTTATTACACTTCCCTGTCTAATTATAATGTTACTGTTAATTGACACATAGGATGAATTGGGCATTGGATTAAGATATTGAAAAGACTTAATTCCTTGCCCATTTAAATGTTTGTAACTAAAGCTAATTAAAAATATAATTGATAAAAAAAGTACTTTATTATTTTTCACTTGAATTCTCCGAAAAGGTATTTATTAGAGCCATAATATACATTGAAAATATTAATTTTGTTTTATTCTTTAGAATTAAATAAATCTTTTCACCCCCTATTTTTCTTGTGAAAAGGTTTTCCAATGAAAGCGAATAGAATAAATAATAGTTCAGTTTATTATTTTTCTTTTATGTTGTTCTTAAATTTTCCATCAACATTTTTGCATTTGTTGTGAGTACATTATACTCTCCTGAACTTACAGCTTTCTTATCCAGCAAAGCCGAGCCGACACCAACTGCACATGCACCTGCTTTAATCCAATCCCTTGCATTTGTCAGTGTTACTCCTCCTGTAGGCATTAATTTTAGATGCGGCATAGACGCCAGCACACCTTTGAAAAATGCCATTCCAATAACATCAGCAGGAAATACCTTAACAATATCGGCACCTGCTTCAAAAGCGGTTTGTATTTCTGTTGGAGAAAAGGCGCCAGGCATTGCAGCTATATTATTTTTATGAGCAGTTTCAATAATTTCTTTTTTAAAAACAGGACTGACTATATATTTCCCTCCAGCATCAATTGCTTGTTTTGCGACATCAGCATTAAGTACCGAACCAACACCTATATTCATAATCTCGCCGATTTCCTTTACAGCTAATTTAATTACATTAATTGCATCGGGAATTGTCATGGTTATTTCAATGCTTAAGATTCCGCCTTCATAAATGGCCTCGGCAACTTTAATTAACTTTCCGGGGTCCGATAATCTAATTACGGCAATAGCTTTTGCTTTGATTATTGAAGAAACTATTTCAGCTCTATTCATTTAATAACTTTTCTGTTTAATTTTTGGTATAATTTATTTAATGAAAATAATTTATCAAGATTAATAATTATTTAATATCACTACCATTAAACGACTACTATATCAGTTATTAAAAAAATCCAGGACTTTGTCGGATAACCAAACAATCATCCCTTTTGTTTCGGTAATTATATCATTACAAACTTGCCTTTACAATTTGTAAGCTTTTTTAACCAGATCATATGCAAGCGCATGACTTATTTCTTTTGCATCATCTATATCAATAATTTTTTTTACAACTTGTTCAGCTAAAAAGTTTGAGTCCATTCTTCTCGCCAGATCATGTCTCGCCGGTATTGAAAGGAAAGCACGTGTATCATCGTTAAAACCCACGGTATTGTAAAATCCGGCAGTTTCAATAACACTTTGCCTAAATCGTGTCATTCCCTGGATACTGTCGTGGAACCACCAAGAAGGACCGAGTTTCATGGATGGATAATGACCGGCAAGTGTGGCTAACTCTCTGGAATAAGTTGATTCGTCAAGAGTAAACACAATTAAAGTAAGATTAGGATGATTTCCATATTCGTTTAAAAGCTCATATAAATTTCTTGTATATTCCGTTTGAAGAGGAATATCGGCACCTTTATCTGGACCAAATTTTTCAAAAAGTTTTTTATTATGATTTCTAAATGATCCGGGATGTATCTGCATTACCAGTCCGTCCTCGGTACTCATCCTTGCCATTTCCATTAACATATTGGCGGTGAATAACGATAAATCATTTTCATCAGCCTCCCCTTTTAAAGCGCGGGTAAATATAACATCAGCTTCTTTTTCACTTAAGCGATGAGTATAAGGACTAATTACCCCTTGATCCGTAGAAACCGCACCTAAAGATTTAAAATAATCTCTCCGATTTTCTATTGCCTTAATAAAATATTTATAAGAATTAATTTCTATTCCGCTTGCAGCGCTTAGTTTTTCAATCTCATTTTTCCAGGACTTCTTTAAAATATTTACAACCGCATCCGGCCGGAAACAAGGCAATACTCTTCCCTTCAAATCCGATTCTTTAATTTTTTTGTGATATTCAAGTTTATCAGCGGCACCATCTGTTGTGCTGAGAACTTCAATTTTAAATTTTTCGAACAAAGTTCTCGGCAAAAATTCTTTTGTATTAAGCTTTTCCTGAATCCTGTCATATATTTTCATTGCAGTTTTGGAATTCAATTTTTCTTCAATTCCAAAAACTTCTACAAATTCATGTCTTATCCATACTCCCGTAGGTGTTCCTGCAAAAAGGAAAAAATTATCACCGAATATCTGCCAAATTTTTCTATGATCCTTTTCTACTTCTGTACCGTCAATGGATGGGATACCAAGTTCTTCAAGGCTTATTCCCTGTGAATATAACATTCTATAAATATAATGATCCGGTATTATAAACAGTTCAGTTGGATCAGGGAACTGTTCGTTATTGGCTAGTATTGCAGGATCAACATGCCCATGCGGACTAATGATTGGCAAACTTTTAACGTTTGAATATAAATCGAAGGCAATTTTTCTTATTTTTTCATCCGAATTAAAGAAACGATTTTCATAAAGTACTTTATTATTCATTTTATTTTCTAAAATTATATATATAATGTAGTTATAATAATGTCCGTTTCTGTAAGTTTTTAATTTATTAAATAAATTTTATACTCAAAAATTTATTGATACATTATTTTTTAATAACAGTTTGAATATACAAAAGCTTTTTTATTTTAGAAATATTATTAAGGAAGTTAAATGTAAATCCGGACAATATTTGAATAGACCAACCGGTTGTGTGAATTAAAAATTTATGAAAAAATTAATGCTTTAAACAGAAAATTAAGTCAGTTTTAGCCGAGTGAAAACCGGAACTCGCTATTCAACTTCGCTCCCGTTGATAGTAAAATTATTACCCAACATAACAGGCAAAAAACACCGGCAATTCTTTTATTTATAATTGCTCGGAAAGTTTTAAATTATTTCGGCATTCCCGGTTATAGAAATTATCAATATAAAAGCTAAGTACTCCGGTTATATATATTACAGTTTAAGAGTTAATAAAAACCGATAACCTGTTTAATATAATTTATTTTTCTAACTTAAACACAAAACGATAGAACTCATCTTTAACGAGGTACGGATCTGTAGATTCAAGCAGAATCTGCAAGATTTTAACAACTTTGCCGGGCAATTTTATATTAAAATAATACAAAAATCTGACTAGTCGACACTAAGATAATTTAATAATTAAACTAACTAAATTATCACCAGCAAATTAACTTAGTATTTATTACAGATTATTAAATCATCCTGCTAATAATAGTTTCGTACAATTCCTGTTTACCGCTTATCTGTTTTGGTTCGCCATTTTTTTCTGCATATTTTCTAAGGTCTTCCAACGAAAGCTTCCCTTTTTCAAAATCAGCACCGGCGCCATTGTCATACGAAGAATATCTTTCTTTTCTCATCTTAAGATAATCCGAATTGTTTAAAACGTTATCAGCTATAATTAAAGCCCTTGCAAAAGTATCCATTCCAGAAATATGTGCAATAAAAATATCATCGGGATCAGTGGAATTTCTTCTTGTTTTAGCGTCAAAGTTAATACCGCCGGTTTTAAAACCTCCTGCCTGAAGAATAACAAGCATAGCTTCAATAGTTTCATAAATATTTATCGGAAATTGGTCTGTGTCCCATCCATTCTGATAATCGCCGCGATTTGCATCTATACTGCCTAAAAGCCCGGCGTCGGCGGCAATCTGCAGATCGTGCTGGAAAGTATGACCGGCAAGAGTTGCATGGTTAACTTCAATATTAAGTTTGAAGTCTTTTTCCAAACCATGTTTATTAATAAATCCAATTACTGTTTCAGCATCAAAATCGTACTGGTGCTTTGTAGGTTCCATCGGTTTAGGTTCAATTAAAAATGTTCCTTTAAAACCTTTTTCTCTCCCGTAATCACGGGCTTTTTTTAAGAAAGTAGCAAGATGTTCTTTCTCTCTTTTCATATCGGTATTAAGCAGAGAAAAGTAGCCTTCTCTTCCTCCCCAGAAAACATAATTCTGTCCGCCGAGTTCAATAGTTGCATCTAAAGCCCGCTTAACTTGAGTACCAGCATATGCAACCACATTAAAATCCGGATTAGTTGATGCACCGTTCATATATCTTGGATTTGAAAAAAGATTTGAAGTTCCCCAAAGCAGTTTTACACCTGACTTTTCCTGTTTCTCTTTTGCATATTCAACCATGGTCTTCACTCTTTCGTCAGATTCCGAAATCGTAGAACCTTCATCAATCAGATCAAAATCATGGAAACAATAATACGGCGTACCCAGTTTGGTAATAAACTCGAAAGCCGCATCCATTTTAGCTTTTGCTTTTTTTACCGGGTCATCAGATTCGTTCCATTCATAATTCTTCGTTCCCGGCCCGAAAGGATCGTTTCCGGTATTGCAGAACGAATGCCAGTAAGCAGTTGCAAATCTTAGATGTTCCTGCATAGTTTTTCCGGCGACCACCTTTTCAGCATCATACCATTTAAATGATAAAGGATTCGAGGAATCTTTTCCTTCATATTTTATTTGACCGATTCCCTTAAAATATTCCAATTGACCGATTGTTAGTTTTAGATTCATTTTTTACACCTTAGTTTTCAATTTAAGATTTAGTTCCTTAAGCCATTTGTTATAAGACGAAAGGTATTGGTTTTTATTTTTAATATCCGGCTCAACATTTAGTAAACATTTAAGACCTTTAAAAGCTTCATCAAATGATGAATAAAAACCTGCTCCGAACGCAGCAGCCCTTGCTGCTCCTAAAGCGCCGTCCGTGTTATATAACTGAATTGGCGATTCATTCAGTGAGGCAATAGTATCTCTAAAGATTTTACTTAAAAACATATTTGCCATTCCCGCACGGATAATGTTCGGATTCATCCCGAGTTCTTTCATAATATTTATACCGTAATAAAAAGAGAAAGCCACTCCTTCTAAAACAGAACGCAATAAATGATCCCGTTTATGCAGATTAAAATTCAAACCGGAAAAGAGAGCGCCGGGTTCGGTATTTTCCAGCATTCTTTCAGCACCGTTGCCGAAAGGGAGGAAAGTCAATCCATCGGAACCGATGTTTACATTGCCTGCAAAGCTATTCATTTCATCATATGAGGATCCGGAATTAAATAATATTTTTTTTATCCAGCTGTTTGATATTCCGGTTCCGTTAATACAAAGGAGTATGCCAAGTCTTCTTACTTTATCGGAATGATTTACATGAAGAAAAGTATTAATCCTGTTTTTAGAATCATATTTTATTTTTTCGCTTACACCATACACAACTCCTGAGGTCCCGGCAGTTGCTGCAATTTCGCCCGGCTGAAGCACATTTAAAGAGAAAGCATTATTCGGTTGATCGCCCGCTCTATATGTAACGGGTATACCTTCCGGTAATCCCGTTTCTTCGGCGGCTTTTTTTGAGATAGTTCCCTGTTTACCGAATACAGAGACAATGTCCGGCAGCATTGATCTATCAAGACCATAAAACTTCATCAAGAAATCAGCAGGTTCATCATTTTGAAAATTCCATAATATCCCTTCTGAAAGCCCTTCGGTGGTTGTATTTATTTCGCCAGTAAGCTTCATGGCTATATAGTCGCCGGGCAGCATCATTTTATAAACATTTTGATAAATAGATGGTTCATTTTGTTTTACCCATTCAAGTTTTGACGCGGTAAAATTACCCGGAGAGTTTAAAAGAGATTTCAAACATTTTTCTTCACCCAAATTTTGAAAAGCTTTATTCCCGATTTCGACAGCCCTGCTGTCGCACCAAATAATTGAAGGTCTTAAAACTTTTTTAGTTTTATCAACCAAAACAAGACCATGCATCTGGAAAGAAATTCCAGCAGCTTTAATATCGGATGAATTTATATTTGAATTTGCAAGTAGTTCATTTACTGCAGATTTTAGAGATTTCCACCAATTATCAGGATCCTGCTCAGCCCATCCTGGTTTTAAAGACAAGATTTTCATTTCATCTTTTGGGAAAGTGCTGTGTGCTATTGTCTTGCCGGAATCCACATCATATAATGCGGCTTTTGTAGAAGAACTCCCTATATCAAGACCTATAGTTATCATATAAAACTATTATTATAATTTTTATAGTGTAAAAATTACACTTTTAAACAATAACAAGCAATCAAAAAATGTACTTTTTACACTTTTTATTTTTAATCGTTTTACTTAATTTAACATGGAATTTTATTTCATAATAAAAAACAAATAGTAAATACCGGATTAATATATCAGTTATGTCACATGAACTTGAAAAAATAATTGATAATCTATCAATCGATTGTGTAATCTTCGGCTTTGAAAACGACCGTCTTGAAGTATTATTAATTAAAAGAGCCATTGCCCCTTCCAAAGGAGATTGGGCGTTACCCGGCGGCTTTATTTTAAAGGAAGAGGATTTAGATAAAGCGGCTGAAAGAATCTTATCTGAAACTTCCGGACTAGAAAATATTTATCTTGAACAGCTCCACGCATTCGGTGATATAAACCGCTACCCGGATAGAAGAGTTATTACAATAGGATATTATGCTTTAGTCAGTCCAGATAAGTACAAGTTACACCCCGGTATCGATACAAGTGAAGTAAAATGGTTTCCGCTTTCAAAGCTTCCCACTCTTTCGTTCGATCATAAAAATATTATTACAGAGGCAATTAATAAATTAAGGACTAAAGTAAGGTATCAGCCTATAGGATTTGAACTGCTTCCTAAAAAATTTACCATACCCAGACTGCAGCTCTTATATGAAAGCATCCTCGACACAAAATTTGATAAACGAAATTTCAGAAAAAAGCTTTCTAAGATGGAGCTTTTAATCAAGCTGGATGAAAAAGATAAAAATAACGTAAAGAGGGCAGCTCATCTTTATAAATTCGATAATAAAAATTATAAGCGGTTTGTAAAAAAGGGATTCATATTCGATTTATAATTCTTATAGATTTCAGATTTATCCGCTTCATGACAAAATCAGATTTTATTTCTTTAATTCAACATTTGGCATTTACCGCAATAATAAATGCTTCCGCCCATATAATTTTCTTTTTTAATTACGGAACCGCATAAACCACACGGTTTGCCGACAGTATTTTTACTAAGCTTTGTAATATATCCGCCGTAATTTCCGAATAAATCTTTTTCCGTATCTCTTCCGCCTTTTTCAATCATTTTTTTCAAAACAGTTTTTATTGAAGTGTATAAACTTTTTATGTCTTTACCGGAAAGAGTTTCAACTTTTCTTTTAGGATGAATTTTTGCATCAAATAGTATATCCTGTAAAACGCCGTTGCCGAGTCCCGGGATTCTCTGTTCTGTTGCAAGTAAAAACTTAACACTTTTGTTTCGCATATTATCAGCAGATAAAATTCCGGTAAAATATTTCTCATTAAACTTTACGGCAACAGGCGAAGGTTTTTCTTTGGCGGTTAAATAATATTTATTACTGCATTCGCCTTCTTTAAAACAAAGTATTCCGCCGTACATTTGAATTGAAGCTGTGATGAACGAATTCTCATCAAATTCAATTAATAGCTGATGCTTAGCCGGAAGTTGCTTTCCATCGTTATAATATTTTAGCCCGACGCCGTCACTGAATACCATGGCTGTATCGCCGGCTTTTATTTCTACCATACCTCCTACACTAACAGAACTTTCTACTGTTTTGCCTTGCAATAATGATTGATACTTTTTAGGATCTCCTTGATACCAGGCAAATTTGTGAGGTGAGTGAGCGGCAATAACTTTTTTAATTTTCTTTCCCTTTATCATTTTATTTAATTGACCAGCAAGAACAGCTGCTTCAGGCAGTTCGATCATGAGTTCCACCTTTAATATTTTTTATAAAACCCCTATTATATTTTCAGCCGTATTATAATTAAACTCCGGCTCTCATTAAATCTAAACGAATTTTTGCTCTTGGCTCCATATTAAAAATTCTGGAAAGTTTATCGCATGCATATTCATCGCAAAATGCACAATTATCAAAGCCTTTTTTAATAGCGCAGCTGCGTACTTCGCAATTTAAACAGCTTTGAAACACTCTTCCACTTGAACAGCATCCGTCGCAATCCGTAATATCCTCAAGATTAAAATCAACACCGTAATTTGTCTTACATAAATCGATAATCTCTTCAATTATTTTTTTCTTCTCTTGTTTGTCTGTCTCTCTTGCGGCTAAATATATTTTGCAGCCTTCGCAATCGAGTCCGCAGTAGGCAATACTCTCATTCATTTTAATCCCTCCCTTTTAATTGATATTTTAAATTACAGGAAAAGGTATAAACAAAAGCAGGAAGTAATGCGAAATAGAATTGATAAACTTCCGTTCATAATATTACCCATATTAGATAGAAGTTTTCTTTTTATTTATGGTAATTTACAAATAATCCGATTAATTGTTTAGCTCACAACAAATAATTTTTATTTTGTTCAATCAAATTGGTCGTCTATTAAGTAATTTCTTATTAAAATAACTGTAAAAATCTGTTCATTCAGTGTTATCCGTGTTCTATTTTTAAAGAGAAATATTACTTTTTAGTCAATCCTAACTTGAAATTATTCCGCGCCGGCAGAATTCTAAAGATTCTTGCAAGGATGAAATTATTCCTAAATTTAATTGTTTTGTCTTCCTGTAATTTACAGAACAAATTTCCAGATAACGATTTATTTTGGACCAATAATCATTTCAAATTAAAGATGCCTTCTATCACATTAAAATTTTGCAGCAGGTTTTGTAATAATGTATATTAATAAAATTATAAATTATTTCTTTTAATAATTAAAGGGTTCAATTTATGCAATTCTATTTTGTAATCTTATTTTTACATATTTCAAGTGCCCTCGCATTATTTATGGGAATGGCAATTGCATGGGTTGGAATGGTCAGGCTTCAACTGGCAGACAACAAAATTCAAATTAATGAATGGAGTAAAGTTCTTTCATCACTTAAATCGATTTTTATAAGTTCCGGTATATTGTTATTATTAACCGGGGCATATATGGCTTCGACTAAATGGGGATGGACTCCCTGGATAATAGTTTCATTCCTCCTCTGGCTTTATCTTGTTTTGCATAGTTCAATTGTATTAGGCAAAAGGATTAGAACTTTAAGAGAGTATTTAGACTCGAACTCTGAGAAATCAAATGATGAATTACACAAATATATAATTAAAGTAAAACTAATAAACCATCTTCAATCGGAACTTTCCGTCGGGCTTGGTACTGTATTCATAATGACTGTAAAACCCGAATTAATCGGTTCTATTTGTGTTGTAATAGTTGCAATTATATTAGGAGTAATACCGCTGTTGTCTAAAAAGAAATCATCCGAATCCAAATTAAATAAAGCTTAATTAAAAAATAGAACCATAAAACAAGTTAATTAAACAGATTTTTAAAATTTATAATATATCTTCCGGTTAATTATTCAATTGCCTTGATGATGTAATCATCAACCATTTTTAAAAGTGATTCAGACCTTATATCCGAATTATCAGCCGTAGTAACCACAACCAATTTTTCTTTAGGAACTATTATTATATACCGGCCTCCTATTCCCATAGCGAAAATAGCTTTAAGCCGGGGTTTATTTTGTGATTCTCCAATCCACCATAAATATCCATAGTCAAAAGTCTGGTCGGATTTAATTTTAAATGTGGTCGATTCATCAATCCATTTTTTGGAAACAATCTGCTTACCTTTACACTTACCGCCGTTCAATACAAGCTGACCGATTTTTAACATGCTTCTCGAACTCAGTGCCAAAGACCCGGACATTAGCGGATAATTATTCTTTTTAAAATTTCTCCAATTAAAACTTTTAATATTCAAAGGATCGAATAAATACTTCTTTGCAAAGTCCTGAACCGACATTCCCGCTGATTTTATTATTACGGCGCTTAATAAATCTATCTGAGGGCTTCTATACTCAAATATTTGTCCCGGTTTATGAGAAAACTTTTGTTTGAATGTAGTTTCCACAACATCATTTGAAATTTGATAGATTTCATCATGAATATCATTTTTCCAATCTATCCCGGTTGACATAGTAAGCAGGTGTTTCAATTCAACATTTTTCCATTCTTTGTCCGCTTTATTTTTATAAGCTGGAAAGAAGTCGAGAACTTTTTCATTAACGCTTTTAATAAAACCTTTATCAATTGCTAAACCGGTTAAAAGCGAGCCGATACTTTTCGTACATGATTGTAAACTGTTCAAATCTTTTAGACAAAAACCGTCGAAATATTTTTCGAATACCAGCTTTCCGTTTTTAGCAATTAAAACAGAATGAACATTCCCGAAATTTCCATGATTAATCGAATCGACCATATTCTGCAGCAAATTTTGATTTATACCCGCTCCGGACAATTCACCTACAGACCAGCCGTCATCAATTTCCTTCGGCTGTTCAATTAAATTTTGATCTTTAGTAAGGTTAAATAATCCTGGGTATTTTTCAGATAATTCTTTATCCGAAATTTTCTTAAAATTGAAATCCATTTGCGATCCGTCGGAATACTTCAGCTTCCCTGTAATCGTTCCGTTTAAGGTATCGACTTTTCCCTCATAACGAACGTCAGCAGCCGGATTCGCCGTAAAAGAAAGCGACTTCCCATCAAAATAAATATTCGTCCCGGTTATTGGTGTAAACTTTAACCCATTAAAATAAGAATGAAATCGGCATACCAATCCGTCTTTTATCTCGGTAAAATATAAAACGAATCTTTGGCTGCCTGATTCATTGTTAATTTGTTTTTCCCAAAAGCCCAACAGCTTATTATGATCAACAGTTTTACTGCTGCACCCCAATTGCATTATAAACAAGGATAAAATGAAAAGGAGACGCTTGTTCATTTTTAACCTCTCTTATTAAATAAGAAAATATTCAATATTATCAACCGGTAATAAGAACTATTGATCCCGGTATAAATTTGGATAAAAGATATCTCGAATCTTTAACCCTATTAATTCTATCAGATTTGTTTAGCTGTGTAATTAAGGGTTTAAATGATAGATATTTCATTAGGAAAAAACATAATATTCCACCTGCAGCTAATACAATTGAGTTAACAAGAGAATCTTCAAATATAGAATTAGGATAGAATGAATTACCGAATTGAAATTTCATAACTTCAATAGGTATCCAGCAGAGTGAAATTATTGTAACCAGGCAAAAGCGAAAAATTCCGGAGTTAAAATCTATTCTTCTCCATTCATTATTAATTTTATGTCTTAGATTTCCGTTTCCGCTATCATTTAATTCCCTGAATAAGAAATAAATTAAAGCTACAATCGAAGGAGTAGCAAAGATCTTAAAAAATCTTACATTATGAAAACTTTCGGGTCTATAAGCACAATGATGAAATATAGTACCTTCAAGAATAGCCGCTATAAATCCGCCTTTTGAATATGATAAAATTCTGACTGTACCTATTAAAACCAAAACAGCGCAAATTATAAAAGCTGAGAGTACTTTAACATTAATCAGCTTTGTACATAATTTAATACAGTAAGATTTATCATGTACAGAATTAAGTTTATCCAAAATAAGCTCTCCCTTTTAATTAAAAATACTTTAATCATTTTAAAGAGAACATTATTTATCCGCCTTTAATAAATTACTTATTCGGTGGTATTCAATATTTTTTTAAAGCAATATCAGATGCTTATACTGCGAGCAGGTTTAATAGTTCCTTTGGATGAAGATTTAAAATTAGTTTTAGCAATGACTACTAAAATTAAAGGCTTCAAATAAGATGTTTTTATTTTTAAATGAATAAGCACATAATGTAAAATCTCGATAAGCACAAAACTAGATGGGTATGTAATTCTATAGAAATGTTAATAAATTTAAGATTGTAAAAAGAAAAAGCTCGATTAAAAATTATCGAGCTTTTTTTAGTGGGCCCGGAAGGACTTGAACCTCCGACCCGCTGATTATGAGTCAGCTGCTCTAACCAACTGAGCTACGAGCCCCAAAAATTTAGCCTCCAAAAATAATATTTTCACCTTCTTTATGCAACTTGTTCGAATTTAAAAATTTGCATAAAAAAAACGGCTTATTCAGTTAATCCGGAATTTGCCTTGTTGACCAACGTTTTCACATCGCTTAAATGAAGCTTGCCTGCAGAGGCGAAGTTTTGAGCTAATTATTTTTTATTGTCTATTATCCCGGCTTCACTTCGTTACGCCGTGGAAGGCTTCCTTTTTCGCTCAGGCTTAAAACGAAGCCTTGTGGAGCTAAGGAGGATCGAACTCCTGACCTCTTGAATGCCATTCAAGCGCTC
>CAZHBJ010000071.1:0-16133 GCA_964530445.1 uncultured Ignavibacteriaceae bacterium | reverse complement strand
TTATTTCAATAAAATCATTTTCTTGTTTACAACATTGTGTCCTGCCTGCAGCCTGTAGATATAGGTACCACTTGCAAGATTAGAAGCATCAAAACGAATTTCATGACTTCCAGCACCCATAACTTGATTATGCAGCAGTACGGCAACTTGCTGACCAAGAATATTATATACAATTAAATTAACCGTACCTTGTTTTTGTAACCCAAAACGAATAGTAGTAGACGGGTTGAACGGATTAGGATAATTCTGATCGACAAAGAAAGTATGAGGAACAGACTTATTCTTAATACCGGTAACAACAATATCGTTAATAAGCATAGTATGAATAGTATCAATACTAATTACAGATGAAAGTGGAGTACCACTAGCAGCTGCAACAATAAAATTGACTTCAACAGTATCCTGTCCCTTAAATACATTTTGAAGCAGATCCGAAGCTTTTACCAAAGCCATTGTATCGGCGCCGCTATTTTCAGCACCTATATCCATTAGGTCGGTTACACCATCGGAAGCGAGAATAGAAAATTGATATATAACCGGATCTCCATTTAGATCAATAGAGGGCGACCAGCTTACAGTATCAACTTCTGATGAATCTGTAATTGTAAGACCGTGCATTGCGGCTTGTTTCAATTCAGGATTAAAGAAGAAGTAAGGCGATGCATCTACTGCTACATTTTGTGTAAACTGCGAGTAGAAACTAGGTTTCAATTCATATCCATCATTTGCAGGAATACTCTTTGTAAATTGAGATATAACTCCCTGAACATTCACAGGGAATGTAGGTGCCGGGTAGTTACCTAAATGCATATCTGAATCAAGATACATATCAAGAGAATCATATCCATCCCAAATTACCATGGAGGCATTTGATGTAGCTGAAGCAGGCCAGGCACCGGATGAAGCAGCCATTCCAACTCCATCTAATTCAACCAACATACTTTCATATGGTTCAGGATTTTTATTTAATGATTCCAGACTCATTTTCATTGGGGTTAATGCTCTACCTGTATCAAGAAGCGTAACACTAGTCGGACTTAATTCATTTAATCCATTATATTGAATTACCTGACCTTGTACGAGGACTCTATCACCATAATTAAAGCTAGTGCCAAAACTTTTATTACCGAATAATTTTATTCCAGCACTATTGTCCTGCATAGAATAACTTAAATAATTAGTACCTTGGTCATCTGCGCTGTTTATAATACCAATAACTTTAACAGTAGAACCGCTGTCATCCGGTACATAATTATGATCGGCATCCATAACGGCTGCTGAAATTGTTTTTAAGCTATCGACATTTTTATAATATTTTAATACGCCGATTGGTGCAACCTCGCCTCTATCAATACCTGAATAGACTATTTGATCAGTAGCAGATACTGTATCTGCTGCCAGCATATCCCATTGATCTCCGGCAGCTAGAGCGGAATCAACAAGAACCGTTTGATAACTTGACATGCTTGTAATGTCTCCGCCTTTATAATATAATACATAAATTGACCCATCAGGATTACAATAGCCGGAACGGGATCCGAATGCAATATCCGTATAACCATCGCCGTTAAAATCGCCAACAGCACTGCCGTTAAGTCTTTTACAACCTAAAGTGTCAAAATCAGCAATTTCAGTAGTAGAGAGAGAATCACCTGCAGGCTGCAACAAGTATACTTTCCCATTATTAACTGAACCAACAATTATTTCTTTGTGTCCGGTATTATCTAGATCAACTACTTGCGCGGTTTTCCATGTACCGCCAGGGGCTACAGCTTTGTAATCTTTACCGAAAGTATATTTACCGTTAGCATAGTATATTGGCTGCATATCACCGGATGCATAACTAAACATATAAATAGTACTATCAATAACGGCTAGATCAGGATAAGAAAAATCAAAGGTTCCTCCTCCTATGCCGCTCGTATCCATTTTCCATGTCTCAGATCCGTCTCCATTATCAGGAATATTATCTACTGATATGACACCGAAATGATAACCGCCTGCCCTGGTTGTGAAAATTAATTCTTGTTTCCCATCATTATTAACATCTGCTGCAACCCATTTGAAAGGCCGGGTATTATATTGTAATGAATCGGTCATTGTCCAGGTAGCATTAGGTTTATAACCGCCGCTGCCGTCGGGAACACCTAAAGCATCTCCGCCGCTGCCATCGGCTTCATAAACAATTAATCTCATTGGATTGGGATTTGTAGCATCTATTGCTGCATTTACAGGCCCCCAAACTATTTCTTTCCTTCCATCACCGTCTAAATCAGCAATGGTTAAAGGGCACCAGGTGTTTTGGTCTGTAAGCCCAGGAACAGAAGCCCAAACAGAATCCCACTTTGTTCCGTCCCACTTAAATTCATAAATTCTAGGTACAACCCCACTCTCGTTTAATTCCCCGCTAACAGCATAAATTTGCGGAGCACCGCTTCCGGTTACATCACCGGATACTAAATTCCCATAACCTTCAGGATCTGCAGCTCTCGGTGCAATAGTAGCTGTTCGCGTATAAACCTCTGTCTGCCCGAATGCAGGGACTGAAAGTAATGCGAAGAGAAATAAAACAATCATCTCCTTAATTAGTGAGCTTTGTTTCATGTGAACTCCTTTTTTTGATTAGTATATATTATTTAAGTAAAGTCATCTTTTTAGATAACTCTTGCGATCCGTTTTTAAGTACGTATATATAAGTGCCTGAAGCTAGTTTTGAAGCATCGAAGTTTATTTTATAACTGCCGCTTTCAAAATAAGCGGAATTAATTAATTTGGTTACCAATCTTCCGCTTATGTCATATATAGAAAGTGTTATATTCGAGCTTTTCTTTATAGAAAACTCGATTGTTGTTGTCGGGTTGAAAGGATTAGGATAATTCTGTGATAAACTAAAATGAGCTGGAACTTGTCCGTGTAGTTCTTTAATTCCGGTTATAGTTAACTGAATAGTTGGGAGAGTACCGGAAAAAGTCCACTTATCTACCGTCCAGCCGAAATTAGATTGATCGTAAATATTAAAATTTTCATCATATGCAACATTATACGGTGAAGTATACCCTGAAGCTGTACCACCGGTTCTATTATTATAGGAGCCGGTTTGATCGTAATTCCATTTAGCGCAGTCAATGGTATCGAGAATATCCCCGGTATTAGGATTAAGTGCGTATATTCTTCCATATTCATAACCATTTCCCAACTGGAAATTATTTGCACATACTACGAATAAAATATTTTTTGTATTCATAAATGATAACCCCCAAGGTCCCGGATAAAGTGCGGTTCCGTCACTAGCATGAGGAGTATCAGCTAATGCAAAATTAAAACCGTTGTATAATGTATATCCGCCAGAAGGATTACCGGTATAACAATATATTTTTTTAGTGTTATAATTTGAAACATAAACAATTGATCCGTCGCTATTTGCAGCAATTCCTCTAACTGCACCTGTATCAGGTAAATCAAACGATGTTAAAGGCGTTGCATTATGTAAATTTGTCCATTTGTTATCTTTTGAAATGCTGTTAAACACTAAAATTTTCCATGGAGAACCCTCACCTTGATAGACAGAAACGTAAACTATACCGTTCCCATCAACGGCAACTGCCCAAATGGAATCTGTCCCGGTAGAAATTCTATATTTTGAAGAGACAACCGAATCTTGGTCCATTTTAAAAACAAGTATATTTCTGTTGGGATCATTATTTGCAACATAAATTAATGAATCCGGTGTTGCGGCAATAGAAACAGCACCCATCATTGTTACTTTTCCAAAACCGGCTATCCAATCCTGATGCCATCCGCCGCCATACGGATAGTAGCCCATCCTACCATTAGTAGAATCAGCATTTGAATATCCCACAAGAAAGTTTGAGCCTCCGTTAGTACTATATGCTAAAGCAACAAATGTATTTTCGCCAATTACACCTACGCTTGGGCAATTAATACCAATGCTGTTGGGTTCATCATCAATTGTAGCATAATCACAAGACCATGTACCATTAAATTGCTGGCCGAAAGCCGAGAAAATTGTAATGAAAGTAAGTAAAATAAGGGAAAAGGAAACGTACCTAAAATTCATAGAGCCTCCTCTTTGAATGTATTTTTGAAATTCCGCATGAAATTCTTAAAAAAAGTCTAAAATGTCAAGTCTTGGTTTTTAAAAACTTAACAGTTTTTTTATGTATATTATAACGATATTAATTAAATTCTAATATAAATGGGTAATTTCTTTTTTATAATCGGTACAAATAAAATAATCAGTAGGTACGCTAATTTATTTTAAATATAAACTCTCTTTTAATTTAGGTAATATAAAGTAAAGAATTAATATCCACATATTATTTTAATATTAATAAAATAGCGGGAATCTGACTTTCAATATACATTAATTATATTTAATACATAATAAAATTCGTATATCCTCAGAAAGAATTAAGCGATTTGTATTAAATTTTGGCTAATTTAAAATTCATTTATAAAATATCCTCACTTTAAATGAATTTATTACCTGTTGATAATTACTATAAAAAGATATTAAGAATGGCTTTGCCTGCAATAGCAGGTTTGTCTACTCAAATGGTCGTTTCTTTGGTCGATTCTGCAATGGTTGGCAGATTGGGAGAAGCCACATATGCACTGGCGGCAATGGGTATTGGAGTTTTAGCCACCTGGGCATTGGTTAGTTTTTTTTCAAGTCTAGCAACAGGTACTCACGTATTAGTTGCAAGAAATTTCGGCTCTAAAAATTATTTTGCATGCGGTAATGTGCTAAATAATTCACTTGTAATAAGTTTCGGGATAGGTGTAATTATGACATCAGCCGCTACTTTGGCTTCATATCCGGTAACTCATTTTTTTGCCGCAGATCCAACCGTAGGTAAATTGGCAGGCCAATATATCTTTTTTAGGTTTTTAGGAATCCCTTTCTTTTTAGTTGCCGTATCTTATAGAGGATTTTTCTTTGGTATCGGAAAAACAAAAATATTCATGTTCTCGGGTATTATAATAAACTTATTAAACATAATATTTAATTATATTTTTATTTTCGGTTCTTTCGGAGCTCCAAGAATGGGGCTTGCCGGTGCGGGACTTGCTTCATCATTAGCTACAGTTTTCGATTTTTTCTTTTATTTAACCATAACGCTTCTTCCTTCATACAGAAATAAGTATTATAATTTTAAAAGTTTTAAGTTTAATAAAGATATAATAAAAAAAATTTTTAGAATATCACTTCCTGTTTCTTTTCAGAATATATTTATTCTAATTGGATTTTTGATCTTCATTACTATTACAGGATATATAGGTACAAAAGAACAGGCTGCATCTCAAGCGGTAATCAGTACTTTATTTATTTCTTTTTTACCGTGTTTCGGATTCGGTATAGCAGTTCAAACATTGGTTGGTAATAATATAGGCTCTAAAAAATTTGATTTGGCTAAGATATACGGGTATGAGACTGCAAAAATTGCAACTTATTATACACTATTTTTAGGAATCATCTTTATTTTATTTCCTCAATACATCCTATTAATTATCACTACCGACAAGTCAATAATAACCACAGCTTCACCGGCTTTAAGAATTGCAGGTTTTGCACAAATATTTTATGCTTCAGGTGTTGTGTTAGCAAACGGTTTACAAGCTGCCGGCAAAACTTTATTTGTAATGTTATCCGAAGTTATTACTAATTTGTTCATATTTGTTCCGCTTGCTTTTTTGTTGGGAATTTATTTTAAGCTCGGATTAATTTGGGCATGGGCAGCTTTACCGGCTTATATAATTTTATATTCAACAATCATTTTTTTGAAATTCCGGTTTACCAAATGGCAAATTTGAGACAAAATCAGTATAAATTATTTGATTTTAAAAAATAATAATAATTTTTTATGGAATGCTTGACTTTGCCGATTAAGAAAAATATATTTTAACCATGAAAAAACGGGTAACTTTAAAAGTTATTATATTCTTGTGTCTTGCAGCGGTTGTTTATGCAGGGGCAAATATTTATAATTTCAGTGTTTCTCAAGATAGTGATAACGCCGATTTATCTTGGACTGCTAACGGTGAAACATCTTCAATGGAATTTGTTATCGAGAGAAAAACTTCAAATACGGATTACGTTAATATTGCAACTGTTAAAGTAAATGACACACATTCCTATCAATATCAGGATAGATCAATTTATAAAACAACAGGTAATACTTACTATTATAAAGTTTTATTGGTCGATATAAACAGTGTAAATTCTGGAAATCTAAACATCTTATCGTCATCAAACGAAAAAATGCTTATTCCGCATATCTCAGGTATTAAAAATACATGGGGCAGCATAAAAGCTATGTTCAGGTAGAACGTAAGGCTTATTCATTTTGCTTTCCATAAATATCCAAACATAATTAAAATTTTTTTTAGATTTTATAATTATATTTTCCCATCTTTGTTTTCAATTAATTATAAATTCCGGATAATGAACAAAAAATTACTTTCATTAAATTTAATTATCCTTTCATTAGCAATTATAATTATTTCCGGATGCTCAAGCGGAAGCAGATATGCAGAAAAAGAGAATGTATCAATTCCAACTAAAACCATCCCCATTAGAGTTTTAATATCAGATAAAGTAAATAATCTAAATTATTTAGTAGAAAATCCTGTTGTTCTGCTTAGCGGTGAAAAAGAAATTGCCATAATTAAAAAAGGGAATGTATTAACATTTTCACCGGATGGAAGCAGAATTATTCTCTCAATTTCCGATAAAACATTTGAAAGCAAATATTTTGAATTAAAAAGCCAGATAACAGGAAAAACAATATCGTTTAACGGTAAAAATTATAACGGCTTATTAAAAATAATTTCAGATGGAGAAAATGTAAAAGTAATTAATAGAGTATCGTTGGAAGATTATTTAAAAGGAGTGGTTCCTGCAGAAATGCCAACCGGTTCGGGTGATAGTTATTTTCAAGCTTTAAAAGCTTTTACTATATGTGCAAGAACATATGCAGTAATGAAGATGGGAAGCAGTAATTCTTTATTCGATGTTTATCTTGATACAAGAGATCAAGTTTATGATGGTGCCGACATCGAAAATCCTTTATCAGATAAAGCTGTTGATGAAACAAAAAATTTAATTTTAACTTATAACGGTAAACCGGCAACGGTTTTTTACTCTGCGGCATGCGGAGGTCATACTGAAGATGCAGGAAACGTTTTTGCCGGTGTGGAAGCTCCGTATCTTAAAGGCGTAAAGGATGGCGATCCGCCTAATTGCTCAATTGAGCCGGGTTTTAATTGGCGGGGAAAATATGCAGCGAAAACAATTGTGGAGAGGCTAAAATCGGCAGGACAAATTTCGAATGGAAATTATATATTGAAAAATATTGAAGTTAAAAGCCGCTTCGAATCCGGGAGGGTTAACATTCTTCAAATTACGCTTAATAAAATAAGCGGAGGTGAAAAAATTATTAAAATAGTGGGTAATAATATTAGATCAATTATAAGAACTCCGGACAACAAGCATATATTGAGAAGTACTATGTTTAATATTTCATTTAAAAACGGAGAAGTAATTATTAATGGAAAAGGAAACGGGCATGGAGTAGGCCTTTGCCAATGGGGGGCTATCCGTCAGTCAGTCGATGGTAAAAATTACAAACAAATTCTTTCTTTTTATTTCCCCGGAACAGACATTCAGGAGTTGAAATGATTTTAACAAACTTGCCGGTTTATCTTGCATCCAAATCTCCGAGGAGACAAAAACTATTAAATCAATTAAATATAAAATTTAAGATATTAAACATTGAGATTGATGAAACAATTAATAATGGCGAAAAACCGGCTAACGCAGTTAAACGGCTGTCTTTTGATAAATTAAATGAAGCAAAAAAAAATGTGAATCACGGAATAATAATTACCGCTGATACTATAGTCGTTTTGGATAAAGAAATAATCGGTAAACCTGCTGATGAAAAAGATGCAAAAAAAATTCTTAAAAAATTAAGCGGCAGAACTCATTCTGTATATACAGGCTTTTCAATATTTAACTCGGCAAAAAAAACCTCCTTAACGGATTATGAAAAAACCTTAGTTACATTTAGAGAATTAACAAATAAAGAAATGGAAGAATACATTAACACCGGAAGTCCTATGGATAAAGCGGGAGCATACGGCATTCAAGATGACTTCGGAGCCGTCTTCATAAAAAAGATTAACGGGTGTTATTATAACGTAGTCGGTTTGCCATTAACCAAGTTATATCAGTCATTGTTAAGGATAGTTTAGGTTGCTTAAAAAAATTAAAAGAAATATTTTTATCTCGTTAAGTGTTGCGGGCGTTTTATATTTGGGCTTTTCAGTATATGCAAACTTTGACGATGTTATATCTTCATTCGAAAAATTTAATTGGCTGCTTTTGCCGCTGCTTTTATTACTTTCACTGGCAAATTATTATTTCAGGTATTTAAAGTGGGATTATTATCTTTCACTTTTAAAAGTGAATATAAAAAAAATAGATTCATTCTCAATTTTCATGTCTGGCTTAATAATGAGTGTAACTCCGGGGAAAATGGGTGAGTTGTTAAAAGCATATCTTGTTAAGGAAGTATCAAAAACACCGGTCAGTAAAACATGGCCTATAATATTTGCAGAACGTATTACCGATTTTATTTCTTTGATCATGATAACTTTAATCGGTGCATATATTTTTAACTTTGGAAGAGGAATTGTTATCGGAGTAGGACTTTTCTTCGTTTTATTACTTATCGTAATAAGCAATAAAAAAATTGCATTTTCAATTATTAAACAGCTTGAAAAGAATAAATTTCTTAAAAAACACCTAAAAAGCATCCATAATGCATACGAAAGCTCATATCAGATGTTAAAACCGAAACCATTAATAAAAATGGTTCTTCTTAGTCTAGTTGCCTGGTCTTTCGAATGTTTGGGATATCACATAATTCTTATTAATTTTGGAATGAAAATTAGTTTTTTGTGGGCAGCATTTAGCTACGGATTTTCTACAATAGTTGGAGCGCTGACAATGCTGCCAGGCGGTTTAGGGGTAACAGAGGGATCTCTGACATTTATGCTTATTAAGAATAATTTTCCCAAAGATCTTGCTGTTGCATCTACATTTATTGTTAGAATTGTTACGCTTTGGTTTTCAGTTTTAGTAGGAATTCTCAGCGTTTCATTTTATCAGAATAGATTCGGTAAAATTTCAATTGATGCGGTTTCTAATTTTTCGGAAGAATTTTAGAAGCGATATTATAGTTTATTCTTGTTAAATTTACGTAAGAATTTATTATTTAGTGTATCTCAGAACTATGTTATAATTTATTGATATACTATAAATTAGTATTGGTGTTAATTTCTTGATTTTCAAGAAGGTGCTTGTTATATTCAAAGGGTAGAATTAATCGTTAAAAAGGAGTTTGTATGTCAGATAATAATGTTAGCAAAGGATTATTGGTAGGTTTTCTTGCCGGTGGAGTTGTGGGTGCTGTTTTAGCTTTATTATATGCGCCTAAAAGCGGTAAAGAATTGAGGAGCGATATTAAGGTTAGAACCGACGGCTATATGGATGAAGCCGATAAGTATATTGAAGAGGCAAAGGACAAAGCAAAAGAACTCATTAATGATGGAAAGAAAAAATCCGAAAAATTAATTAGTGATGCTAAAGCTAAATCGGATGAACTGCTTAAAGATGCTGAAAAAATATTTAACGATGCCAAATCCAAAACCAATTGGGCTGTAAATACCGGAAAGAAAACTCTGGAGAACGAAGGTTCCAAATTAAAAGATGCTGTTAAAGCAGGTGTTGACGCTTATAAAAGTACAAAGAATTCTTAAATTAAAAAACTAAATTAATTTATGAATTTTGTCTCCATATTCTCCGTAATTTTACTTGCATGTGCATCAGTGCTTTGTATTGCATTGGTAATCTATATTAATAGGATAACCAAGTCTATTAAAGATATAGAATCGGAAGTTCAAGATTTATCTTCTGAGATTAAACCTTTAATTGCTTCTACAACGAATTTAAGTGAAAAATTAAATCAAATATCGGGAGAAGCAGGCGAACAGTTAAACATAACAAAAGGAATTGTAAATAAATTTAATGATAGGGTAGATACCATACTAGACCTGGAGGAGAAAGTTAGGGATGGTTTTGCAGGCCCGGTTCTGGACCTTATTAAAAACCTTTCGGCTATTTCCAACGGTGTAAATGCTTTTTGGAATGCCTACAAAAAAAAATAACTAAAACATAATTTTAATCTCACCTTGAATTTAAGGAGGAATGTCACTTGAAAGAATATGACTCTGAATCAGTACGTAATATTGCGTTAATAGGTCATGGCGGAAGCGGTAAAACATCTTTATCAGAAATATTTCTCTTCACAGCCGGCGAAATAAATAGAATAGGAAATATATCTGAAGGTAATACAACTTCAGATTATACCCCCAATGAAATTGAAAAACAAATTTCGATCTCCACTTCACTTCTTCATCTGGAATGGAATAATTCAAAAATAAATATTCTGGATACTCCGGGATATTCTGATTTTTTGGGTGACGTTAAAGCTGCCCTTCGTGTTGTAGATACTGCCGTACTGGTATTAAAATCCGCAGAGGGAATTGAAGTAGGCTCGGAAAGCACTTTCCGGTTTGCCAATGAATATAAACTTCCCAGTGCAATATTAATAAACAAGGTCGACAATGAGCATTCAAAATTCAAAGTAACGGAAAAACAGGCTAAGGATAGAATATCGGGAAATGCTATAGTTGTAACATTCCCGGCACAAGAGGGAGTTAATTTTAATACTGTGATTGATGTTCTATCCATGAAGGCATATGAATACGGCGAGCCGGGAAGCAAAAATGTAAACACTAAAGATATCCCTGCCGATTTACAAGGTACTGCTGATGAATATCGAACTGAACTAATTGAAAAAATTGCCGAAACTTCCGAAGAATTAATGAATAAGTACTTTGAAGAAGGAACATTATCTTCTGAAGATCTCGAAAAAGGTTTGAAAACAGCGATTTTAAAAGGAAGTTTAACCCCCGTTTTTGCGATCTCTTCTTCCAAAGGTGTGGGAATTAATAACTTCCTGGATTTTGCATCCAAGTATTTTCCAACACCTAATGATAGGGGCGGCGAAGAAGTAACATTGAAAGACTCGGAGAATAAAATATTGTTAAAACCTGATGCTTCGGGAGAAATGGTATTATTCATTTTTAAAACTATATCCGAACAGCACGTGGGAGAACTGTCATTATTTAAAGTCTATTCAGGTACTGCAACCGCAGGTTTGGATCTTTTAAATCAAAACAACGAAAAGACGGAACGTTTAAGCCAGTTGTCTATTTTAAATGGGCATAATAGAACCGATGTTGCTAAAGTTTTGGCAGGCGATTTAGGAGCTGTGGTCAAATTAAAGGATACACATACAAACAATACTTTAACTTCTAAAAATCTTTCGGTTGTAATTCCTAAAATATTTTTTCCGGAACCGGTTATTAATAGCGCTATAATTCCGAAAGCAAAAGGTGATGAAGATAAAATTGCATCGGGACTTCATACTTTGCATGAAGAAGATCCTTCGTTCAGCGTTAAGTTTGATCCTGAAATTTCGCAAACAATTATCTCCGGTCAGGGAGAACTTCAACTAAGCTTAGCGGTTAAAAGGTTAAAAGAAAGATACGGTGTTGATGTAGACATGGTTGAGCCGAGAGTTCCTTATAGGGAAACAATTAAAGGAAGGATTGATGATGCAGAATATAAACATAAGAAACAATCCGGCGGAAGAGGACAGTACGGTCATGTTCATTTTAAATTGGAACCTTTGCAAAGAGGTAATGGATTTGAATTTGTCAATGCAATAGTAGGTGGAGTTGTACCGGGCAGGTTTATTCCTGCAGTTGAGAAAGGAATTGTAGAAACTATGCATAAAGGTGTTATTTCCGGTAACACTGTTGTTGATGTTAAGGTAACGATATTCGACGGTACTTTTCACACCGTTGACTCCGATGAAATGTCATTTAAAATTGCGGCATCGCAATGTTTTAGAAAGGGAATGCTTGAGGCAAAACCTTGTCTATTGGAACCCATTTATATTATCGAAGTAACCGTTCCCGAAGAATATATGGGAGACGTAATGGGGGATATATCAAGCAGGAGAGGTAAAATTTTAGGTATGGATTCCAACGGGCATTTCCAGATAATAAAAGCTCAGGTGCCTTTGGCAGAATTATATAAGTATTCTTCAACTCTTAGAAGCCTGACATCCGGCCGCGGTGTTCACAAGCGTGAATTCTCTCACTATGAAGAAGTTCCTAAAGAAGTAGAACAAAAAATAATTGATGAGTATAACAAATCAAGAGAAGAAGGACATTAGTTTTTAATCGGCGGTGTAACAGCCGCCTTTTTTATGAGGTAAAATGGAAAAATTATGGTCGCCCTGGCGTTCACAGTATATTGATTCAATAAAGAAGAAAGATAAATCGCAGGGCTGTATTTTCTGTGAAATATCAAAATTAAATGAAAACGATCTTACAAATCTTTTAGTAGATAAAGGGCATTTAACTTATACGGTATTGAATCTATATCCTTATAATAACGGTCACCTAATGGTTTTACCGTACAGGCACACAAATGATTTTTCTTCGCTGACGAGTGAAGAATCAATTGAAATTATGCAGAAGCTTCAAATGGCGGAGGAAGCATTAAGATCCGTTCTATCTCCGGAAGGTTTTAACGTCGGTGCAAATCTCGGAAAGGTTAGCGGGGCGGGTATTGATGAACATTTGCATTTCCATATCGTTCCGAGATGGAACGGAGATACTAATTTTATGCCTGTTATCGGAGAAGTTAAAGTAATATCTCAGGATTTGGCCGAAACAAAAAAGAACTTATTAAAAGCTTACTTGGAAATAAAAAAGAGCTTTATTTCAACAAATAAATAATATAATTTAAATCCGGTTTATACTTTCTTTATTTTTAAATACCGGACAATATATTGTCCGTCATTTAATTCCTTTTATCCTTTTCAATAATTTATAAAGGCATTTTATGCAAAAACTCCAGCCGAATTTTACAGGGAATAGTATCTATTTTATAATATTGTTATTAATCATTTCCGTTTTAATACCATCTTGCTCACATAAGAAAAAAAATGATAATGAATTTGTTATTAAAAAAGGTTTAATTTATCGGAATGATAGCAAGATTCCGTACACAGGCAAAAGGACAGGATTTGTTAAAGGAATAAAAATCGAATACGATGTTTTAAATGGTGTTAAAACCGGAGAACTTAATACCTATTATAAGAACGGAACTTTACAAATGACAGGTCATCTTGTTAGCAATAAAAACCAGGGGCTTTGGAAATATTATTATCCGGATTCATCTATGGAAAGCCAAGGTTATTTTAAAGATGACATACCGGAAGGCAAATGGACCTGGTATTATGATAAAGGAGGAATAAAGGGAACCGGCAGTTTTGTTTCCGGTAAAAGAGAAGGTGAATGGATTGATTTCGATAAAAAAGGTAAAATAACTTTAAAGAAAATTTTTAAGAACGGAATAGAGGTAAAAAGTAAAAAGGTGAAAAAGAAAAGTGATAAAATTTAATATTGAAAAGATAACTTCCTTATACTAAAATAAAGAATTAAAATAATTTTGTATTTTCTATGAACAAAAAGTCGTTTGCCTTATTAAAAAAGATGTCGTCTATCAACACGACAAATTGGAATTTACTTAGATGGAGAGTCTTTAGTGAAGCTTAAAGTTATAATATCTTTTACTTGTATTTTAACTGTAGTTTTAATCCAAGGATGTTCTTCTACCAAAGAGTCCGAAAAATCAAATATTAGGTATAATAAAGAAAAGAAAATAAATTTTATAAAAAATGCTGATTTTGAAGAAAGAAATCTTGTTAAAACACAAAGGATAAAATCAGTAGATAAGATTAGTTTTAAATTGAATTCTGACGGCAAGTTGACGGACGGGCACAAAATGTCTCAAACCCTTTATAATACCCAGGGATATAAAACGGAAATGCTCTTTTATAATAATGATGGTAAAGTAGATCAGTATTATTATTATAAGTACAACAGCAAAGGGTATCGTACACAATCCTTAAGATATAATGCCAATAGTATCCTAATTAATAAATTTACGTATGAATACAATAAATACGGCAATAAAATAAAAGCTACTAGACTTAACATGAGCGGGGAAACGGAAAAATATTATATGTATAAGTATGATGAATACGGCGAGTTAACTGATGACTTATGGTATAATGCAGATGGCGAGCTTGAATTTAAAATTGTTAACCAATATGATGAGAACGGAAAAAAAATATCATCTATAAGCTATAACGGTGATAATGACCTGCAGAATAAATATATATATAAATACGATAATAAGGGAAATATTATTGAGGAATTGAAGTACAACGATGATGGTGTACAAGTAGGGGTAATTCAGTTCGTTTACAAATTTTATTAATAATTTAAAGAAATTTGTTTCTTTTAATATAAAAATTATTATATTTATTCAGTGTTAAATTTCATTATAAAAATTTTTAGGAGAAGCTTATAATAAATTAGTCTCTTCTTTACACTAATTGAGGGAATGCATTTCTATTTTTACTTGCCAAAGCAGCCGTAAATGTTATCATATGTTTTATAAAAAGTTTTTGCCGTATTTATTTTGAGTTATCATAAATAAACGCTTCTCATATAAAACAATGTGATAAATTTATTTAATCACAAATAAAGGGTGAGACCATGAAAAAGTGTATTACTTTTTCCGCTGCCTTATTAACGTTTATAACGATAGTGTTATTAAGTAATGAGACAATGGCTGTGGGTGCGTTGTATGCACGTCCTCGATTCAGTTCCGACCAATATCAAAAAATGTGGATTAAAAAAGTCGATGCGGCAATTGATATTCACGAACAAATTGCCGTCACTCATGTCGATCAGACTTTTCACAACGATATGAGCACTTCAGTAGAAGCCATTTATATCTTCCCTTTGCCTGAGAATGCAACAATTACGGAATTGGTTTATTGGGTTAACGGAAAAAGATTTGTCGCATCGATCAGGGAAAAGCAGCAGGCTACAAATGATTATAACCGGAAGCTTCGGCAGTGGATGGATCCTGCTTTGCTCGAATATCTTGGTAATAATCTTTTTAAACTAAGCATTGTTCCGATTGATGCTGACAGCGATGTTCGAACGGAAATTACATATATCGAACCGCTGCAATATGATATGGGAGTGGTGAAATATGTATTTCAGTTGAATACTCTACAACTATCTTCCAAACCTTTGGAGACCGTATCGGTTAATCTAGATGCGGTTTCGCAATATCCATTTAAAGAATTTTTCTCCCCTTCACATGGAAATTCTTCGGCAGCAAAAATTAATAAAATTTCCGATAATGAATATACATTATTTTACGGCGATGAAAATTACACACCGGATAAAGATCTTGTAGTAGAATTTGAAACAAAAAGAGACAGCGTTCATTTTTCTTTACTTACATATACGCCCGTACCTGAAGACTCGATAGGAACAGACAGCTATTATGCTATATGGATTACTCCGCCGGACAATCTGGGTGATAATGAAGTTATTCCCAAGGATATTGTATTTACCGCGGATGTATCTTCAAGTATGGAGGGGATGAGATTAAGTCAGGTTAAAGAAGCATTAAATAATTTTTTAAATCTTCTGAATACAGACGATAAGTTTAATATAATAACATTCGGGACATTCGTAGACAAGTTTAAACCCGATCTTGTTTCTGCCACTACCGAAAATATAACAGCAGTAAAAAATTTCGTTTATCAAATGTACGCTCTCGGTATGACGAACATCGATCAATCCTTAAGCGAATCGTTAAATCAAAATTTTGAAGATTCGACTTCAAATGATCTGGTATTTCTTACCGACGGAAAACCGACTTGGGGTAAAACAAATACCGATTCGATACTTGCCGACGTATCGGGATATAATAAGAAGAATGTGAGAATTTTTTCTTTCGGTGTCGGTGAGGATGTAAGTAAATCATTTTTAACAAGCCTTTCAAACGAAAACCACGGATATGCACAATATATTGC
>CAZHBJ010000070.1:0-16353 GCA_964530445.1 uncultured Ignavibacteriaceae bacterium | reverse complement strand
AAAAAAGTCCCGAAGAAATTATTGAGCATTTAAAAACCCAGGGCTCGAAATGGGTCGATGACAAAGATCCTGAAGATGACGTTACGTTTGTTGTTATTAAAGTTAAATAAAAAATAGTGATAGATTCTTTTCACTTAATTTCAATGAAAGGTTTTAAGCATTTTATCGGACCGGGCTGATCTAAAGATATTTTCTAAAATAATTTTTCTGATCTTTGGAATATCAAACAATCGGATTTCGGCCGGCAAGCTAGAATGATACATAAATTATTTAGGGGGGCTACATTAAAAGATCTGTGATTTGGAAATATTTTTGAAGAAATATTTTATTAATTAAGCCCTGCAGTTACAGGGCTCATAAATTTATTCGAGTGTGATATAATACATTACATATTTAGAATTATATTTTAAAACTTATTTTGTCTTCGGCGGTATTTCAAAAAGAGAGTTTTCAACCGGTACGTTGGCGGATATATTTGAATATTTTATATCCTCATTACGTTCATAATTAGCAACTCGAATATCATCCGGGAAAAGCACTCCGTTTATATTCTTATAATGGTTATAATCCGTTTCTATCTTAAGGTCGCCTAATAAAGTTTTATCATACTGAACTTTTCTAACAAGTAAGCCTGTCCTTGTGCTGAAATAAAATTTGTATCTTCTTATCTTTGACGAAGTACCTTCAACAACATACACAGTATCATTGTTTAGGACCTTTACATCTGTGAATTTCAGGCCGGAATAATTTTTTAGGAAATTAAGCGGGGAATAAAAATCGGCATCGAGCTTTAAGTCTTGAATTTCAGGCTGGTTAATTTCTCTTACCCCGCGCGGACTTTTCTCCCACCCTGTTTGCCCGTTGTAGCCGCTCTCAAAGGTGCCGAAGTTTGATTTGGATGAAGATAAATAATAATCCGGAGCTTTTTTATAAATGGTAACTTTAAACTCTCTTCCCCTGCCCGCTGAAACCGTTCCTTCCATTTTTATGGATTTTATTTTTTCAAATGCATCTTTCCCTCCTAGTGCTTTCTGATATTTTGCAATTATCTCTTCGGGAGTATTCAAACGGTTCGGAACTTTTATCATTTCATCATTATCTTTTTTATTCATTCCGGCTTTTGCTAAGGCAACCGTCATAACAGCAGGAATAGTTTTGGGATTGGCATTTCCATTGTGGCAAGTATAACAGGTTACCATTTGCTTGCCGTTAAAATAATTTTTATTGATAGCTTCCATCATCTTTATCATTTTTCGGGCTTTTCTTTTTTCAGGTTTCTTATCGCTGTCGTTGTGTCCGCGTACATGACAGTCCGAGCAGTCAAACCCGAGTGATGCTTCAAAGTAATGCATTGTAGGAAAAAGCTGGTATGCAGGCAATCCTTTAAGCACTTTTATATTTTTAAATACTTCTTCGGTTGTTTTAACTCCCTTTTTATTTTGCTCTTTCACATTTTTTTGCGAAGTTGATTTCGGATTGCTTATCATCCATCCGGCAGAAAATAAAGTAAACAAAACGCAAGAAATTAATAATATAATTCCGCTGGAAAATTTATGGTTGAGCATCAAGCCACCTCTTTAAAGTTAAAAATTAGGAATTAATTGAATTTATATTGATTATCCGCTATTCAAAAGAATGATAAAGTAAAATTATATTACCGGCGTTACTTTTGCAATTTAATCCGGTTGTTAAGTGATTTTATCCACATCGAGGCTCAGTCCCTAAATACACTTATGTTTTATTTACGGTTACAAATAGAGTAATCCAAGCCTTTCACTGCAGAATATAGGTTTATACTGTTCTTTGATCTTTACTCTTCACTAACATATTAATTCTTATAAAGAAAAATGCTATTAAAATTTCTCATTAAATTTTTAATTGCGTAAACAGTATACTTTTTGTTAATGATTATTTTTGGAAGGGATATTTCTTGTGCCCGGAACAGGACTCTCCCAAAGGGACTCCTTCGGAGGAACCTGCATTCTGTGCCCGAAGGGGGACTCTTCCAAAGGAACGCCTTTGGCGGAACCACCACCCACGTACATGGACTAGACCCTGAACCTAGCGTGTCTACCAACCTGCCTGCCGGCAGGCAGGTTCCACCATCCGGAATCTATTTTATAAACGCTTTAGAAATTCTTTACCAACACCTGATTTATAATACTTCTCCCATTTTCTTGCTTCTGTTCTAGTCTCAAATTCTTTTTTAAAAATTAATTTAAACGACTTATAAGGCTTTGTTGTTTTATTTGTCCCTTTGTTATGGCGTTTTAATCTTTCGGTAAGATTAATAGTAAGTCCGACATATATGTAATTTCTATTTAAACTTTTTATTGCATAAACAGTATACATTTCTGTCAATGATTATTTTTGGAAGGGATATTTCTTGTGCCCGGAACAGGACTCGAACCTGCATGAGGGAACCCTCACTAGACCCTGAACCTAGCGTGTCTACCAATTCCACCATCCGGGCAAGAAAATTTCTGATGAACACTAATATAAATTACAACACAAATTTATATCTTTTAAACAAATATTACCAACCTGAGTTTCCGGGTACGCCTTCTTTCTTTATTTTTTTATCTCCTGTGTGAATTTCACACTTCTGAGGAAGATGCTTCATATTAATAATATCACGTACTACAGTCGGACAATATTGTGTTGCAAGCCTTGTATCTCCAAGATCCATTGTTGTTTTACAAAATGAAACAGTATCAACACCTGAAGCAAGATGAAAATATTTTACCGGTATATTTAATTCTTTATAAGCATTTTCCATAAACATTGCCCAAATCGGCAGTGCAGCCCTTGCGCCCTGCCCGTATGAACTGGTAAATTTAACTCTATGGTCGTCAAAACCAACCCAGCAGCCGGCAGCAAGTTCAGGTGTATAACCAACGAACCATGCATCCGAATATCCTTGTGTTGTTCCGGTTTTACCCGCACACGGATATTGAAAATATCTTCTTACCCCGATACCTGTTCCGTAATTTATTACATCTTCCAGCATACTTGTCATAATGGATGCTGTCTGTGGTGATATAGCTTCCGTATAATTAGGAACAAACTTAGCAATTAGAATACCGTTTCTATCTTCTATTTTTAATATCGAAATAGGATCGATATGGATTCCGGAATCTGCAAAAGTAGCGTAAGCGGAAGTCATTTCAAGAGGAGAAACACCGGATGTTCCTAACGCAATTGAAGGAACTGCTTCCAGTGGAGATTTAATTCCCATACGATGAGCATATTTAACAACCTGCGACGGCGGGGCCATATTGCTAATTGTTAATCTGCCGGCAACAACATTAATCGAATATGCCAGTGCATTCCTTAAAGTCATGTAGCCGTCGTAATCATCTTCAAAATTATCCGGAGACCAGCCGTTATAATTAAATTTTTGATCCAATAAAGTATATGCAGGAAAATACCCGTTATCTATTGCGACAGAGTAAGCAAATGGTTTAAAAGATGAGCCGGCCTGCCTATGTATAGCTGTTGCGTGATTAAGTCCTCTTCCAAATTCCTGATTAGAACCGCCGACCATTGCTCTTATCTGACCGTCGGACGGATCAATAACAACGAAACCCGTTTGTATCCTGGTTTCTACATTTTTAACAGAATCAATAAACTTGGGATCATTTTTCAGCCTGTTGAACATTTTTGCTTTGTCGGCTTTGTTTTTAACGGCATTGTATGCCGGGCTGTCCCATATTGCCCTGTCTACTGCATTGGTAAGAATGTCTTTATGATTTCTCCAATTCCAATGCTTGTCAAATAACGGCTGAAATGTTTTTAAATGAGTAGCCACTGCTTTATCGGCGATTTTTTGCATTTTAAGATTAAGAGTAGTGTAAATATTTAAACCGTCGCGGTAAAGATCGTAACCGTATTTTTCCGCCATAGAAACCATCTGCTGCCGGATGTATTCCATAAAATACGGAGCAAGAGAAGTATTTCCCGTTGTCTTTTCTTTTGCAAGATCAATCGGTTCATTTTTAAGCTTTTCGTATTCCGCCTCAGACAGTTTTCCGTTAGTCACCATATTATGCATCACAAGGTTTCGTCTTGCAAGAGCGTGCTTCGGATGGCGGATAGGGTCATAATAAGATGGAGATCTAAGCAATGCCACAAACATTGCACATTCAGGCAAAGTAAGGTCCTTCCCGGTTTTATTGAAATAAACTCTGGCGGCGGATTCTACCCCGTAGGCGCTTCGTCCAAAGTAAGAAACATTCAAATACATCTGCAGAATTTCCTTTTTTGTATAAGTCTTTTCAATTTGTACGGCAGTTATCCATTCTCTTATTTTACGAATCCCGGTCTGAAAAATATTTTCGTGTCTCGATTTTAAATGATAAAGATTCTTTGCCAGCTGCTGAGTTATTGTACTTGCACCTTGATGCGCGCCGAGAAATATATTCTTTATCATTGCTTTGGCAAAACGGTCTAAATCAACACCCCAATGCGAGTAAAATTTTCTATCTTCGGTAGATATAAGTGCATTTGCCATGTAAGGAGGCAGGCTGTCTATACTCGTTTCGATTCTATTTTGAATTGAAATTGTACCGATCAATTCTCCGTCTATTGAATATACCTTGCTTGCAAGCTGCGGTTTGGGATTTTCTAATTGCTCTAGTGAAGGGAGTCCGCTTATTATATAAATACCGAATGCGGTAAATAAAACTAATAGAACACCTGCAATAATAAGCTTAGTTTTTAAATTCAGTCCTTTGCCGTTATTCTTTCTATTTCTATACGCATGGTCATTAAAATATTTTGAAAATTCAAAACTTGATTTTTTCTTTTTGGCCATTTTAATTCCAATCCAATATTTCGAATTTATCGTTTTTAAATATACCGTAGCATGGCGCATCCAGCCATGATCCTAAATTTACATACACCCCGTTTTTATATTTTAAAAAACATCTTTTATGCAGATGTCCGAATAATACATAATCAAAACCTTCATTAATTTTAACCTTTGCCGCTTCAAATAATCCGTCTTCTTCCCCGTAATCTTTCTTTGCGGTATAATCTCTGCTGGATTTACTTGTACCGCTTGCAATTGCAATCCCCAGGTCAGGATGAATTAATGAATAAATTTTTTGCAGCGTTTTATTTCTTAAAATTTTTTTCAGGATATTATAACCAAAATCGTTTTTAACCATTCCGTCGCCATGACCGATAAAAAACTTTTTCCCGTTTAAAATTATTTCAATAGGATCTTCATACATTACAGCACCTATTTCATCTTTAAAAAAATTACGGTGCATAAAATCATGGTTCCCGATAAAATAATGAACCTTTACACCGCTTTCGGCTAAGTCCTGTAAAGCTGTTAAAGTTCTAAAAAATCCTTTTTGATAGACTTTTTTATATTCGAACCAATAATCGTACAGGTCACCGACAATAAAAAGTTCTTTACCGATTTCCCGGGCATAATTTAAAAAATTAACAAGCAATCTTTCTTTTTTCTTTTCAAGCTCGTCAGACTGCAGTCCAAGATGAATATCGGAAATAAATAGATATGCGTCGTTCACTAATTACAATTTTATTTATTTAAAATTAATGATTGGTTTTTACAAAATAAACATACATAATTATTCACTACTTTGCCGAACTTTTTGGATTTGGGCGAGCAGCCAATTTTCAGGATCAAGACTTATTTCCACGGGCTTTTTATCTAATTTGAACTTAATTGTCTTTTGACGCTCATCAATTTGAAAAGTTTTAACTATGCTGCTTTTATCTGCATATTGTATTTTTACATCTAACGGGAAATGGTATACATCATATCCATTTTGTGTTTGTTCAAAGCTGAGGCTGATTAAATATGAATCTTTATTCTTTTCGGCTTTCCAATTATAATTTAAATTAATTATGCCGGTTCCTTTATAAACCCATTCGTTAAAAAATTTGTTAAGATTTTTACCTGAGATTTTCTCACACTCGTTTTCAAAATCTTTAGTAGAAGCGCTTTTATATTTATAATCAGAAAAATAATTCCTTAAAATTTTAAAAAATGTCGAATCGCCGACCCGATGCCTCAGCATATGAAGCACCCAGGCTCCTTTATCATAAACCGTACTGCCGAATAAATCCGTCGGATTATAAATAGTACCTTTAAAATTATCTTGGAACTTACTCATCATACTCGATTGTAGCGCACCTTCACCGCCTTTATGCTCAGCATATAAAGCCTCGCAATAAGTAGCAAATCCTTCGTTCAGCCATACATCCTTCCAGGTTCTGGGGCCTACTGCATCCCCGAACCAATGATGCGATAATTCATGAGCATAAATATCATTAAAAAATTGATGACCGCTTATAAATGTATATCCCACTCCTGTTAATGTCTGTGTTTCCATTGCACCATAGTTCCAAAGAAATTCGGCCATACCGTATTTTTCTTTTATAAAAGGATACTCTCCGAATTTTTTTGCAAAAAAATCAATCATATCAGGAATTTCTTGAAAGTCTATTCTCGCTTCTTTAAGTTGTTTGGGAAAAACATAATATTCAATTGACATTGTATCGGCTTTATTCTGCGAAATATATTTATCCGAGAAGTTAACATAGTCCGAAGAGTACAAACAGATTAAATATGTGGAGATAGGATAAATCGATTTCCAGTAATAAGTTCTTCTCGATCCTTTTGTTGTAATGCTGATTAATTTTCCGTTTGAAGCCGATACATTAGATGAATCGTTTGTAATTTTCATATCAAGGAGAGCTTTGTCGGAAGGGATATCATTACAAGGGAACCATGTAGAGGCGTAGTTAGGCTCACTTAAATTATAAACACATGATTTGCTGTTTATTTCTGCAAAAGCGAAGGATGAAAAGCCAATACGTTTTGGTGTTCCTTCATAAACAATTCTTATTTTAAATGTATCCGGCACAACTGCGTTAAGCGGGATTGAAAGTCTTGTGCCTTTTTCATTATACTCAGCCGGCTTACCGTTCAATTCAAGCTTGGATATTTTTAGATTATCATAGAAATTCAAATCGATATGCTTAATACTTTTATCTAGAATAAGCCCGGTAATCAGCACATCTCCTTTCAGCAATTTTTTAGACGGGTATAAATTAAAATTTAGAAAATAATGAAGAACATTTATCTTGTATTGATTTTCAGAGACATATTTATCTTCGTCTACATCAAAATTATAATTAAGATTTTTTACTTCGGGTTGATTTTTTGATAAATAAAAGGGATGTTTATTTTTACGGTTATTTAATATCCCAAAATTCAAACAAAATAAAGAAGCAAAAAATACGGCTAAAAATGTTTTCGGAATTTTGTGCATAAATTCTATAATCAAAAGTTTTAATTTAACTCACATCTCGCAAAAAAAATGCAGAATTATTTAAGATAATTTTTATATTGAGATAAAAATGATTTGTAAAATTAACAATTTCTTCAATTGCCAAACAAATCATATTTCTATATATTGAAAGCAATTTTAAGGAGGGATTATGACGTTTCCCGGTTCATCAATTCTTAGAGAGACTATAACAATGCTTTTGGCAGGCGGTCAGGGTGAAAGACTATTTCCGTTAACTGCTTTAAGAAGCAAGCCTGCAGTTCCGTTCGGTGGTAAATACAGAATAATAGATTTTGCGCTCTCAAATTGCCTGAACTCAGGTCTAAGAAGAATTTACGTCCTAACCCAGTACAAATCGGACTCTTTAAACCAGCACCTTTTGGAAGCCTGGACAATATTTAACCCGGAGCTGGGCGAGTATATTTATAATGTTCCGCCTCAAAGAAAGCAGAACAATGATTGGTATCTCGGTACTTCAAACGCCATTTATCAGAATATGAATTTGTTTTCACCTGAAAAAAATGTAAGCTGGGTATTAATATTAAGCGGTGATCATATTTATAAGATGGACTATTTAAAGATGCTTCAATATCATGTTGATACGAAAGCAGATTGCTCAATGGCTTGTATAGATGTTTCAAAGGATGAAGCGAACCGCTTCGGAGTAGTTGGGGTTAATGAAAAATACCGGGTAAATTCCTTTATTGAAAAACCTGCCGCTCCCCCGGAAATTCCCGACAAGCCCGGCTTTAGTTTTGTAAATATGGGGATTTATGTTTTCAATGCTTCAACTCTAAGAGAAGTATTTAATGAGATGGAATCGGATAAAACAAAAAGCCATGATTTCGGAAAAGATATAATTCCCTACATGTTAAAATCTGGCAGAACAATACAGGCATACAAATTCTTTGATGAAAATAAAAAGACCAAACCTTACTGGAAGGATATCGGTACTATTGAAAGCTACTACGAAGCAAGTATGGATTTGATTTCAGTTACTCCCGAATTTAATTTTTACGATTTAAGCTGGCCTATGCGTACTCATCAGCTTCAGCTTCCGCCTGCTAAAACCGTTTCCCATGAGGGTGAGAGAGTAGGACGAACTTTGAATTCTCTTATCTGTGACGGATCAATTGTTTCCGGGGGACTTGTTGAAAGATCGTTATTGGGTCCCAATGTAAAGGTAAACAGCTTTTCTTATGTAACCGACTCTATTATAATGAATAATTGCAATGTAGGCAGGCATGCTAGAATTCGTCGTGCCATTATAGATAAAAATGTTGTTATACCGGAGGGGTATGAAATCGGGTTTGATATTGAAAGTGATAAAAAGAAATTCACAGTTTCGAAAAGCGGAATAGTAGTAATTGCTAAAAACCAGGTTCTGCCTGTTTAATCTTTAAAATTTGATAATTCTAGTATTACAAGAACATTTCATTGACATTTGATTTATCTTATTTTGGTTAAAAACGAATATGAGATAATTTTTGTATGAACTCAAACTTGGAATCAAAATTAAAAAATCTGCCAGATAAGCCCGGCATTTATCAATATAAAAATGAAAAAGGCAAAGTTATTTATGTCGGTAAGGCTATTAATTTAAAAAACCGCGTAAGGAGTTATTTTCATAACGGCGTAACTTCACCCAAAACTTTAGCACTCGTAAGTAAAATAGCCGACCTTGAATTAATTGTGACCGATAATGAAATTGAAGCGCTCGTACTTGAAAACAATTTGATTAAGGATTTAAAACCGCGCTACAATATCAATTTAAAAGACGATAAATCCTACCCTTTTATTAAAGTAACAAAAGAACCTTACCCGCGCGTGTATCCCACCAGAAGAGTTATAAAAGACGGTTCCAGGTATTTTGGTCCATATACCGATGTAAAAAATATGAAGTCATCTTTAAGGATGATAAACCAAATATTTAAAATAAGAAGCTGCAAACTAAACATCGACCAGGAAAGTATAGATAAAAAGAAATTTAAAGTCTGCCTGGATTATCATATTAAAAAATGCGACGGTCCTTGCGAAGGCTTAATATCTGAAATTGCATATAACGAAATGGTCGGCGAAGTTGTAAAGGTGCTTAAAGGTAAAACAGATGATCTTATAAAAGACCTGAATTTAAAAATGCAAAAAAGCGTTGAAGCCCTTGAATATGAAAAAGCTGCCGAGATAAGAGATAAAATCAGTCAGCTTGAAGTTATTTCTTCCAAACAAAAAGTTGTTAGTGAAGATCTTGAGGATAGAGACATTATTTCGATTGCATTTGAAGGGAAAGATTCGGCGTGTTCGGTTTTTAATATTAGAGGCGGCAAACTTGTTGCTAAAAAACAGCTTAAACTAAGCATTGAAGAAGGCGAAGAAGCGGCCGAAATTTATTCCGCTGCCGTAAAGTTTTATTACAGTGAGTTTGTTGAAATACCTAAAGAAATTGTTTTAGATATTGAACCTTCCGATTTATCTGCTTTAAGTGATTGGCTCTCTATGCGTGCTGAGAAAAAAGTTAAGTTTATAATTCCCAAAAGAGGCAGCTTAAATTCGCTGACTAAAATGTGTAAAGAAAATGCTATACTTCAACTAAAAGAAATTCAACTTCAAAAGATGAAAAAAGAAGGACATGTTCCTTATGCTCTCGCTGCGCTTCAAAGAGATTTAAGATTAAATATTCTGCCGAAAAAAATCGAATGTTTCGATATTTCAAATTTACAGGGAACCGATACGGTTGCAAGCATGGTTGTTTTTGAAGATGGAAAGCCAAAAAAAAGTTTGTATAGAAAATTTATTATTAAAGATGTTCAGGGACCCGATGATTTTTCCAGTATGCGTGAAGTAATTAAAAGAAGATACTCCAGGCTTATTGAAGAAAAATCAATTCTGCCGGACTTAATTATGGTTGACGGAGGCAAAGGCCAGCTTTCCAGTGCAGTTGAAATTTTGGATGAACTGGGATTTAAAAAATATAACATAATTGGACTCGCAAAAAGACTGGAAGAAGTTTTCTTTCCGCAGCAGTCTGATCCGGCATCAATTCCTAAAACATCATCGGGGTTAAAGCTTCTTCAGCAAGTACGGGATGAGGCACACCGCTTTGCAATTACTTTTCATAGGAACAGAAGAAGTAAAAGGACAATTCAAACCGAATTAACCGGTATAAAAGGGATAGGTTCTACTACAGCTCAAAAACTATTAGAAAAATTGGGAAGCCTGTCTGCGGTTAAACAATCAAATTATGAAAAGCTTGTAGAGATAATCGGTAAACAAAAAGCTAATTTATTGATTAAATATTTTGAAAATTCTCAAAATTAAAAAGGTAAATATTGTCCGGTAATTCATTCGAAGATTTTGATTAGCCACAAAGACTCTATAAAAGTATCTAAACGAAATGCTTAAAAAATAAAAAATGAAATTTCATTCTGTTTTTTTAACCTCTTTTATACATGAATATAAGTGAGTAATTTTTATTAAATTACATTTTGAAAAAAATGAAACAAACCCTATCAATTATATTACTTTTAGTTTTAATTGCTGCCGGATGCAGGTCTTCAAATAGACAGAAGAAGACTTCCGCAAAAATATACGGAAGTAATTTACATGCATTAATTAATGAAGCTGTAAACGGCGATACGCTTTCCGATAAAAAGCTGGATAATTTAATAAACCTTAATATTCCCCTAAACAACAAGTATATTTTATTTTATATCGACAGCTTAAAATCCGTTAAAGGGAAAAAATATTATTTTATTATTTTAAATTTCTCCAATCCTGCTTATAACAGGTTTGCCGTTTATGATTCGTTCTTAAATTGCTACCTAATTGACAAATCACTTAACGGTTATTTATCGGGGAATATACTCACAATAAATAAAAACCGTTACATAAAAGTTACAGAGGATTTTAATTCCAAAGACGTGTTGTCCCTAAACAGAATTTCTTTATACAGTATTAAAGATGATTCAGTTAGACTTGCTTTTAGAGATTTTACAAAATTAGTTGAAAACGGGGTTGTATATACTCAGAAGATTGCAAAAATCAACCCGGAGTTTATAAGAACTCAATTGAATTCAACTTCAAATTCTATTTTACAAAACCGGCAGGATCTATTTTATTACGACAGCGATTCAAAAAGATATATTAGCCCCCTGTCAATTTTTCATAACTTTGTTAAATCACACATAAATAAATTCAACTATAAAATTGAAAAGCCGGAAATAACAGACAAGAATAGCATGCTAACTTCTATCAATAGTGATATTTTTGTTGATACGGCTAAGTCTACAAGCGATACTAAGTATATACAAGGTTTTTCTTTAACACTAAACGCCGACTGGGAAACATTGCTAAACAAACCGGTTACCGAATACTTAAAGAAAAAGAGACAAGGTACGATATTCTATAATAAAAAATTAAACTCAAATATTTTTGTTATCGTCCTACCGGAAAAAGATTCTGCAGAAATGTTTATAAAAAAGAAATTAAACAGAAGTGTTCCCGGAAAATATAAAATCCGTTTTTCAAATAAAATAACCGCCGGTAAATTTTTTGTACAGTATTTTGAATATTCATGCGGTTCTAAAAAATATTTATTAATTCTTAAAACATACGGTTCCACTTATTCAAAATACCGAAGTATTTATCAAAGCATAATTAATTCATTTAAAATAGACTGCTGATGTATAAGCTATTATTATTTTTACATAAAACCGATGAAGAAAAAGTATTAGAACATTTTAACGATTACACATTAAAATATCTTTCCGAGATTTCAGGTAAAAAGGTTGAAGCGGCAACTGTTGAAAGCAGTTTATTGCTTGAGCAAAAGTTTAGTAAATTTTGTGAAGTAAGCGTGAAATCGAAAGATGTCTGGGATGAAAAGATGAACTCTAATGCGGGAAGAGAATTAAACAAAGATTTAATGGACTTTCATCAATTTATTACCGTTATTTTTGTGGACTATGATAGATAAATTGGGGAAATTATTGTTTTTAATATGAAAGAAATTTAGTTATTTTCATTCGTAGTTTCTAAATATTATTACGCTATTTTATCAAATTAACTTATCTAAAGCGGATTTAAATGAATATCTATTTAATTAGACACGGAGATGCGGAAAAGTCCGGCAGCGGTAAAAAAGATTTCGACAGGGATTTGACTTCTTCCGGTTTAACGAAGATAAAAAATGCTGCAATAAACTGGAAAGCCTTAATAAATAATTTTGATTTTATAATTTCATCTCCGCTTGTAAGAGCTCATCATACTGCAACTGCCATAGCAGAAATTTTTGAATTTAAAAAAGATATTATTTTGGATGATAAACTGTCGCCCGGCAGCGAAACAGAAAGTATTATTGAAATATCAAATTCATTAAAAGGAGAAAATTTTGCTTTCGTCGGGCATCAGCCCGATTTTTCGGAACATCTTTCTAATTTAATTTCAAGCAAAGGCGCTTACATTGAATTTAAAAAAGGCGCAATTGCTAAAATTTCTTTCTATAATAAGGCTAACTTCGGGAAAGGCATCCTGGAATTTTTAATTCCTGCAGTGGCATATAAATAAAAGGGCATCCGCTACACAAGAATCATGTCTACCGCTGCTTCCTTCCGGACCTGACGGGGTTTAACATTATCATGTTAACAGATGCCCATAAATTTAATAAAAAGGGGACGTAAAGATTGAAATTTTTTCACTCTAATTCAAGCCGGCATTAAAATGAACGATAGTAAAGACACAAAAATTTTTCTTATTTGATCTTTTTCTTTTTCCTTTCATTTAATGTATTACGTTCCCAAAATACACCGTCATCATATCCCTGTATGGATTTAATTTTGTCTGCAAGAATTAATCTTTTTTCAGCAAGACAAGAAAAAAACTCGTCTTTCTCTACGCCGGAATAATTACGGCCTAATTTTTTAGCAACTACCGCAGTGGTACCGGAACCTAAAAAGGGATCGAATACCAGGTCGCCTTTGTTTGAACTGGCTAAAATAATTTTGGCTACAAGCTTTTCAGGTTTCTGTGTAGGATGATCGGTATTTTCCGGCATAGACCAGAAAGGCACGGTTATATCGGTCCAAAAATTTGAAGGGTGTGTAATTCTAAAATTATTTTTACCGTTTTCTTCCCAGTCTTTGGGATTCCCCTTTTTATCTTTATACGGAGCTAAAACCCTTCTTTTTATTTTCACATCATCAATATTAAAAGTAAATTTATCCGATTTTGTAAAAAACCAGATATCTTCGGAACAATTTTTCCAGTTTCTTTTTGAGCCTCTTCCCTTTTCCCGCTCCCAGGTAATTCTGTTCTGCACTTTAAAATATTTTCTGCCGGTATTAAAAATGGCTGGGGAAGAGTTCCAGTCTCCGCAAATATAAATTGATGCATTTGGTTTTAACATTCTTACCATTTTACTCAGCCAGGAATCCAGCCATTTTTCATAAATGCCCGGTTCCATTTCTTTAAAAGAAGACATGTTGAATTTTTTATCGAGATTATACGGCGGATCGATAAAGAGAAGATCAATGAAATTATCCGGAAAATATTCAAGCACATCGAACAAATCGCGGTTGATTATTTTATTTTTTATTTTTTCAACAGATACACTGTTATCTAAACCTAGAAGATTTTTTTTAAAAATATCGATTTCTTTATCGGATATTGTTATCGTTCTATTATAAGGCGCCCGTTTTTTTACCGGTAAATTGTTCATGCTAAAATTTATTAAATAAAATAATTTCGTGAAAAAATATATCGAAAAAAAAGATAAATTTTTACTAAATCCCCGTTTAAATTTTGAAGAAATTTTAGATATGATTAATTAAATGTCATGTGACTGTATTTTTCTTTAAGTAATTCCAGTTCTTTTAGAACTATATCAAAGCTCTTTACCAGGTCATCAAATAAATTTTCCGTATAGTTGTCGAACTTATCCGCTCTTGCCTGTCCTTCCAACTTAATGCATGTTTCCGTAATTCTGTCTATACTTAAAGTTGTGCTGCTTCCTTTTAATTTATGAGAATAGAAAAGGAGCTGTTTGGAATTTTTTTCAACCAGGCTGTTTTTAAGATGCGATATTGTTTGAGGAAAGTCATTTATATAAATATCAAGCAGCTCTACAAAGAATTCCAAATCATCATCCGACTCAAAATCCTGTATTATTTCAATCTTACTTTCATCAATTAATTTCAGAGCTTCTTTTTTATCTTCATCTTTCTTTAGTTGCTTATCTTTTTCTCCGTAAATTATATCTCCCCATTTCTTCAAAACATTATAAAGCTCATTAATACGTATGGGTTTGCTAATATAATCATCCATTCCCGCATCTAGACATTTTTCTTTGTCGCCCTGCATGGCATTTGCAGTCATCGCTATTATTTTAGGTCTCTCATCGTGCGAATATTTTTCACCAATTTTTTGGGATGTTTCATAACCGTCCATTTCCGGCATGTAAATATCCATCAAAATAATATCATATTTTATTTTCTTTATAGAACTTAAAACCTCACGTCCGTTGGCGGAAACATCCGCTCTAAAGCCCATTTTTTCAAGAATCCTCAATGCAACTTTTTGATTAATAACATTATCTTCTGCAAGAAGTATTTTTAAAGGCTGCTTTCTTCCAAAATCATTGTCAAATTTTGATTTCTGATTATCCATATCAGACTGTACTTTATTACCTTCGTTTAATGCAGCAGAAATGGTTTCGTATAATTGAACATGTTTAATAGGCTTATTGACGAAGGCTGAAAGGCGAAGGTCACCGAAACTTTCAATATTTTCCTTTCTACCTATAGAAGTTAAAATTATTATCGGAACATCCCGGCCTTTTTCCCGTTTTCTAATTTCGGAAGCTAATGTTAGGCCGTCCATTACAGGCATCTGGTAATCGAGAATAATTATATCAAATTCGGGATTTTTCTCAAACATTTTTATTGCTTCTAGGGGAGATTCGGTTACTCTCGAAATCATTCCCCAGTTGTCCGTCTGTACTTTTAAAATTCTTCTGTTTGTCTTATTATCATCTACTATTAAAACTTTCTTCCCGGTTAATTGCAGCTGCTGACCCTTCAAATACCTTTTGGAAGTAGTTTTTGCTGATTCGGCTTTTATGGTAAAATGAAAAACAGAGCCCTCGCCTGCTTTGCTCTCAAACCACATCTTCCCGCCCATAAGCTCGGTCAATTTTTTGCTAATAACCAATCCCAGTCCGGTGCCGCCGTGTGTTCTGGTAGTTGATGCATCAACCTGGCTGAAAGCTTTAAATAATTTATCCATTCTATCTTCAGGAATACCGATACCGGAATCTTTAACATCGAATTGAATTTCAAAATTATTTTCGGAAATTTTTTCTGCAGATATGGATACGAATACTTCCCCTTTTTCAGTAAACTTTAGTGCATTATTAATCAGATTAGTTAAAATTTGTCTTAGTCTTGTAACATCACCTATTATTGCTGACGGTGTACTATTACTTATAAGATAAGCTAAGTCCAAACCTTTTTCAGCAGCCTTGTTTGCCAGCAAATCTAAAGAGTCTTCAACACAATCCCTAAGATCAAAGGCCTGCATTTCCAAATCTAATTTCTCGGATTCAATTTTGGAGAAGTCAAGAATATCGTTTATAATTACCAGTAATTGATCACCGCTTATCCTGATAGTTTCTACATATTCATGCTGTTCATCATCAAGCGAAGTATCAAGGAGAAGCCCGGTCATTCCTATTACACCGTTCATAGGAGTTCTTATTTCATGACTCATTAATGCAAGGAATTCACTTTTAGCTTTAGCCGCATCTTGAGCTTTAATAACAGCCTGATCAAGCTCTTTATTTTTTGAAATGAGTTCTTCCTGGATATTGTTCCTTTTAATTACGGCCCCTAATGTCGATGCAATAGTTATTAATAGCGACTCTTCATTTTCGCTCCATATTCTATATTCCTTACATTCGTCAAACCCGACAAAACCCCAATATTTATTATCCACCATAATAGGAACAAGCATAATAGATTTAATATTCCCG
>CAZHBJ010000069.1:0-16384 GCA_964530445.1 uncultured Ignavibacteriaceae bacterium | reverse complement strand
CTCGAACTCGCGACCTCCTGCGTGACAGGCAGGCGTTCTAACCAAGCTGAACTACAGCCCCGAATTATAAGAACAAATTTTTAATTTAAAACCCTTAACTAAAAGGCTTTCAAATATATATTTTCATATAGCGAAAATCAAATTCATTTTATCAAATATTTTTTATCCTTCTTATTCGCCGAATGATATTCCTACCGCTTTTGCAGCTACTACAGCCTGGTTACTAGGCTTGACAAGTTTCTGCCTGGAAATGGCATCTACAATACTCACATTTTTTACTTCCGATCCTTTAAGGGCTACCATTCTTCCGAACTTTTTGCGGGCTGCTAAATCAATTGCAAATGCACCGAATTTTGTAGATAAAATTCTATCAAAAGGTGTTGGACTTCCTCCGCGCTGCAAATGGCCCAAAACCGTTACCCTTGTTTCTCTGTCGGTATTTTCTTCAATCTTTTTTGCAACTACATCACCAATACCTCCAAGCTGCCTAGGATCGTGTCTTTTAATATCCTGACCTTTTAAAACAAGTTGTCCATCAACAGGTTTTGCTCCTTCTGCTACGCAAACAAGACTAAATTTCTTGCCCATCAATTCGCGTTTAAGAATTTTATCATAAACTTTTTCCCATGAAAAAGGAATTTCAGGGATTAGAATTATATCCGCACCTCCGGCCAAACCGCCGTTTAATGCAATCCAACCGGCATACCTCCCCATCACTTCCACAACAATTACTCTATGATGTGAAGAAGCAGTTGTATGTAAACGGTCTAGCGCTTCTGCAACTACAAACACTGCAGAATCATGACCAAATGTAAGATCGGTTGCCTCCAGATCATTATCGATTGTTTTGGGAACACCGACCATGTTCATTCCCATTTGTCCTAGCTTATTACAAATATGCATTGTGCCGTCGCCGCCTATTGCAATTAAGGCATCAAGGTTCCATGCTTGATAATTTCTTAAAGCAGATTCGGATTTATTTACTATTTCAATTTTCCCATCTTTCAATACCGGCCAGTGAAACGGATCTCCTTTATTTGAAGAACCCAATATTGTTCCTCCTCTGCCGAGTATTCCCGAGACATCATCATTCTTAAGTTCTTTTGCCCGACCTTCAACAAGACCTTCAAATCCGTCTATAATTCCGAGCACAGACATTCCATAATCCTGAGCAGGCTTCGTAACCCCTCTAATTACAGCATTTAATCCGGGGCAATCCCCGCCTCCAGTTAATATTCCTATCCTTTTAATTTTTGAACTTGTAACCATTTCCATCCTTATAATTATATATTCATAAACTATACTTTTATGATTTTTTTTGTTGTTTTAAAATGTACTTTTACTAATTCATTAAGCTTATCAATGCCGAATTTATCAATAATTCCAGATGCCGAAGCTTCAACTTTTGAGGAAGCACCTTTGGGTAAATCTATATTTAGAATTCTTTTTTGAAAATCAAACCATTCACAAAATCTTTCTCTTGCCAGAATGGACGCCGCCGCAACTGCAGTATATCTTTCGGCTTTAGTAATTTGATGCAGCAAAATTTTCTTACCTTTTGTCTGAAGAGAATCATTTATTAATCTCTCATCTCCGAATTTATCACTTATTGCCTGGGAAACTTTGTGCTTTTCTAAAATATTTTCCAGAACCTTTGCATGTGCCCAGCCTAATATCCTATTCACGTTTCTCATCTTGCCGAAAAGATTATTGTACCTTTCAGGGTTTATAGCAATAATATTATAATTCTCTCCGATAATACTTTTTATTTTTTTCGCAAGCAATTTAATTGAAGCATCAGATAATTGCTTGCTGTCTTTTACGCCGATTTCCTTTAACAACTTTAAACTTTCTTTATCGGCTAATACGCCGGCAATTACCAACGGACCAAAGTAATCACCTTTCCCGGACTCGTCCGTTCCTATGTATTCTGCCGGTTCTTCGATATCACTGTTTTCATTGGTAAACAGAGACTCACCGTGAATTAAATTACTTACCTGATTAAATAATTTACCAGACCTATCACCCTGAATTACCGGCTTTGTTCCTTTTTTGCCGAAATAAACCAGCAGTTTAACAGATTCTTTATTGCTTATAATATTAACTTCGTAATTATACTGTTTTTTAATAAGCTGAGTAACTTCCAGCTTTTGTCCTTTTAAAAGTCCGGTATAATTTGAAATTAAATTGTACGCATTTTGTTCTAATAAATTCACAATTTCAATTATTTAAATTTTAAATTTACTTAAATCATAAATAATTATAAAATTATTTTTATTTAAAAGTGTTATTTGGGAAATTCTATACATAAAGCAGTAAATTTATTGAATAAAAATTGAGAATACAGGCATTATAGATAGTTCTTTGAAATATGTTATTGACATTAAATTATTAACATTGTAGTTTTAACCAAAACTTTTATATAAGTAGAAAGAAATAAAAATGAAATCCTTAATAATGATATTAATAATTTCTTTTGTACTAATATTATCGACCAACATACAATCCGCACAAAGAGATTCTTCAAATTCAACTAAAAGCACAAAAATTGCTAAGGTTATGGCGGAAAAATTACAACAGAAAATATTACTTTCCGATAGTCAGACTGCAAAAGTTGAAACTGCTATAGCTGCATATTTAAATTTAAATGTTACGACTGAAAACGATACGAAAAAGACATTAAATAAAATTGAATCTCTCCTCGACACAAGACAAAAAGCAAAATATGAAATAATTAAGGATGACTGGTGGGGGTATTTAACAAAACATTTACTTAAGTAAACCATTTAACCCTTAAATTTACCTAATGCAATTAAGCCATAATTTTTTAGGAATATAAAAAATTTTCTATTTTCATTTTTAAATCGCTTACATTAAACGGTTTAATCAAATAATCATAATTGAATGAAGGCTTAACCTCATTTTTTAAGGTACTATCGTCAAAATAAGATGTAATATAAATTATAGGCACTTTGCAATTCTGCCAAATTACCTGCCCTGCTTCCAAACCGTTTAATTTACCGTTAAGCATAATATCCATTAATATTAAATCGGGCTTTAATTTTTCAGCAGCAGCAATCGCTTCCTCTCCCGAATGTACGACAACCGGAACATCATATCCGAATCCCCTAACACTTTTCTTAATATCCAGAGCTATTATATAATCATCTTCAACAACCATTATGTTTTTGATTGTCATGCATTGCCTCTAAATTCTTAAATAAATTTGTTATAAAATACCCTTATTAAGCAAATCTTATTGTGATTAAAGAGTTAAATTTTAATGAAAAGAGGGATAATGTGATTTGGATATATAATACTAAACCGAAAATTCGATTTTAAACTCGGTAAACCCGTTTTTATTCAATTCTATGGTGCCGCCTAACTGTTCGGAAAGAGTTGTTACTAATTGAAGTCCTAAAGATTCCGTCTTTCTAAAATCAACATTAGATGGAAATCCTATACCGTTATCTTTTATAATAAGAGTGTATTTGTTATTAACGCTGTTCTGGTTCAACTCGATATATATTTCGCCTTTTCTATTCTCCGGGAAAGCATGTTTTAAAGAGTTAGAAACTAATTCGTTTATAATTAACCCGCATAAAATTGCCGTATCTATTTCAAAATATATTCCTTCCATTTTACTTTTCAGGGTAATTCTGCTTGATTCAATATTATAAGATTTAAATAAGTCTTTAATTAAAGATTCAATATATTCCGAGAACTCAATTTTATTGAGGTCTTTTGATTGATAAAGTTTTTCATGAATAAGTGCCATTGAGCGAACGCGTGTTTGGCTTTCTCTGAATATTTCAAGAGATTTTTTATCTTCAATATAGCCGGATTGTAAATTAAGAAGACTTGAAATTACCTGAAGATTATTTTTTACCCGATGGTGGATTTCTCTAAGCAATACAACTTTTTCCTGCAGTGATATATTTATTTTTTCTTCGGCTCTTTTCCTTTCGGTAATTTCATTCCTAAGATCTTCATTTACTTTTGATAGCGCTGCAGTTCTTTCAATCACTCTTCTTTCAAGTTCTTCTTTCGTACGTTCCAAAGCTTCAAGGCCGTATTTGCGCTGGGTACTATCGCGAACTATAGATATTCCTCCGACAACCTTTTTATTTGAATCGAATACAGGAGAATAGTAGGCTTCAAAATATCCTTCCTTTCCTGTTTCAGGAATATAAAACCACCTGTCTTTTGCAATTACATAATTCCCTTTTAATGTTTCATAAAAATATTTATCCTCGCCGATTTCAGTTAAAAACGGAAGTACTTCAAAAGCACTCTTCCCCAAAGCTTTGGATTTATTTATGCCGGTCATAGCTTCCATCCCCGGGTTCCAGAGAGTATATTTGCATGCGCTGTCGAATGCAACAATTCCGTCTATACTGCTGTTCAACAATCTGTCGGAAAATTCCATTTCTCTTCTTATTGCATTTTCAACTCTTTTCCTTTCTCCTATTTCCCTATCCAGGATATAAAAAACCGTTAAAAAGATTATACAGCTTAATAGTGTACCTACGATTATTGTAATAAATGTATTCTTTACATTAGTAACCAGCAGCCGGTCTCTATTTTGCAGCAGGCTGTATTCTTCAGCTTCCATGCTTGCAGTAATTTCATATATTTTGTCCATAAACCTTTTACCGATTTTTAATCTAAGCCTCATTGCGGCACCGGCAAAATCTCCTCTTTTCCTAATATCTATTGTTGTTTGCAAGCTATTGAATCTATATACGAGTAATGTGTCGTATTGCAGTAATTTATTTAATTGAAAAGTACGCCCTTTTAATAAAACTTTTAAATTGGCTAAGTCTGCCTTGGCATTTTTAAAACCTTTATTGTAAGCTTCAAGATATGTTTCGTCGCCAGTAATAATAAAACTTCTTTGACCTTCTTCGGCAGTAACTATCTGCGACAATGCATCTTCCAAAGAATTTAATATATTATAAGAGTTAATCCTCAATTCCGCGGATTGAAAAACTTCGTTTATATTCCTATAAGAAGCAACTCCTATTCCGATTATAAGAATCAGGATAAAAATTAAACCTGCCTTTACGGATTTAATCTCGCTAAAAAAGGTCATAGAATAATATTATAAAAAAAATAAATTTTAATTTTATTAAGGTATTAAATTATAAATAATTATAACAATGTTTTGTGATGAAAAAATCGATAACTTACTTTTAATATTGAAGAAAAGGGTCATAGTAATTTCATTTAGTATATTTTTGATAATTATTAAGAATTAATCTAAAAATATAATATAAAACAAATACCTTCCAAACTAAGAATCTTTAATGCCATCTTGCGAACCAATGTGCAATTTTTAACTCAAAATCAATAGTAAGAAAAACTTAATTTTAAAATAAAAAAATATTGTTGCCTCAATTATAAAATTTTAATAATTTGTCTACCGGTTATTGATTGAATTTATCTATATGTTTTGACTATTTATATTTTAAAAACGATGATATTTTAACAATTTCCCAAACAGACAGGTGTTAAAGTTGTCAGATAAATACACATTTCAATATTATAAAATTGTTAACACTTTTACTTCCCTTGGAATTCACCATTACAGAGAAGATATTTGAAATTAAAATTTTATACATGTAGTTATTATTCGATAAATCATTATGTACCTAACTAACTTAAAATAAAAACCATCAAGGAGAATATATGAAATTATCATTTACCAAAGTTCTTTTCCTTGTAATTGCGGCTTTGTTGTATATAACCTCTACAACAACTATATACGCACAAGGTGTAACAACAGCCTCAATAAACGGCAGAGTAACAGATAATAAAGGAGAACCATTACCCGCCGCCACAATATTGGCAGTACATGTCCCATCCGGTACACCATACGGAACAACAACAAGAAACGACGGAAAATATAATTTAAATGGATTAAGAGTAGGCGGACCCTATACGGTGACAGTATCCTACGTGGGTTATAAAACTCAGAAAAAAGAAAATGTTTATCTAGAATTGGGTCAATCGCTTACCTTAAATTTTACATTAACTACTACTTCTGTAAAACTATCTGAAGTAACGGTTGTTGGGGCGAGAAATGCCATTATAAGCAGCGACCGTACAGGTGCAACAGAACGTGTATCTGCAAAACAAGTACAAGAAATTCCGACAATCAGCAGAAGTTTAACCGATCTTACTAAGTTATCTCCTCTATTCAGCGGTACAAGTTATTCGGCAGCCGGGAGAAACAGCAGGTATAATAATATACAATTAAACGGTACGCAATTTAACGATCTATTCGGTTTGGGAGCCGGAGCACCTGGAAGCGGCGTTGGTGCTAATGCAATAAGTTTGGATGAAATTCAAGAATTTCAAATTGTTGTTGCTCCTTATGATGTAAGATACGGCGGATTTACCGGTGGAGGTATAAACGCTATTACCCGAAGCGGTACCAACACTTGGGAAGGTTCTGCTTATGGATACGGTAGGAATCAAGATTTTGTTGGAGTCAGCCCGGACAGTAAGAAAGAAAAGTTAGCAAACTTTAATAATTATACTGAAGGTATTCGTCTCGGCGGACCTATCATGCAGAATAAATTATTTTTCTTTGTAAATGCTGAATTGTCTCAATATAATTATCCGTGGGCTAATCTTTCATTGACCCCTCAGGGCCCTGCAAACGCTGCAGCTTATGCAGATTCAATGAAAAATATTTTAGCATCATCAAAATATAATTTCAATACAGGCTCAGATGGCAGTTATAATGCAACTCAGCCTAATGCTAAAGTTTTTGCTCGATTTGACTGGAACATTTCTCAACAGCATAAACTAACTTTTAGTTATAGTTATCTAAATGGTAAAGCAGACAGAGATTATAGTTATACAAGATCTGCAAACAACACTCTTAGCTTTGACAGCTATCTATATTTACTTAAAAATAGAACAAGCAACGGTGTTCTTCAGTTGCACAGTACTTTTGGCAATAACATGTCTAACGAATTGACATTAGGTTATACTACCATTCTCGATAACAGAGTGCCAAAAAATAATGCAATGCCGTTAATTGAAGTTGATCAATCAGGTATGAGAATGTATGCCGGTCCTGATAGATATTCTTCGGCAAATATGTTAAATCAAGCAATTGTTGAGGTAACGGATAATTTCACTTACTCTACAGGTAATCATGTATTTACATTCGGAACTCATAATGAATTCTTTTCATTTAAAAATTTATTTATGAGATCATTTTACGGATATTATACATTCAATAGCCTTGCTGATTTAGCTGCAGGAAATATTGGGTACTACCAAAGAGTAGAGTCAAGAACAAGCGACCCATTGCAAGCTGCTTCATTTAGTGCCAATCAATATGGTGTTTATGCTCAAGACGAATGGTCCGGAATTCAAAATTTAAAACTTACGTTAGGCGTAAGGTTTGATTTACCGACATTCCCAACTGCAACTGCCGCCAATGATTCAGTCAGCAAATATTTCCCTTCATACTCAACAACAAATAAACCGAAAGCTAATCTTCTAATTTCTCCTAGAATAGGTTTTAATTATGATGTGAATGGAGATAAAGTTACACAAATAAGAGGTGGAATAGGAATCTTTTCCGGAAGAGTGCCATATGTTTGGATGTCAAATAACTACGGAAATACAGGAACTTATTATGCTGAAATCAGCGGAACACCAACAGTTAATGCATTTAACGGAGGTTTTTCTTCGGATCCTTACAATCAACCTACAGCAACACAATTAGGCTTTACACCAAAACTTAGATCTGAAATTGATATGGTAGATCCCAATTTAAAAATGCCGCAAGTATTAAGATTTGATGTTGGAGTAGATCGTCAATTACCTTATAGTGCAATTGGTACTTTAGAATTTCTATATTCAAAAAATATCAATGACATGAGTTATAAATTAATAAATCTAAATCCGCAATCCGGTACCGGTGACGGCGGAAGACCGACCTATGGAGGAACAAACAGCGGAAACGGTAATTTTTATAATATGCTTTATTTGGAAAATACAAGCAAAGGATACCAATATGATTTAGTAGCTCAATTGCGGCGAAGTGTTGCTTTGGGTCTTAGTTTTAATGCAGGCTATACTTTTGAAAGAGCATACGACATCAACAGTGTTGCTTCATCTCAAGCTAATTCTCAGTTGGCTTATAACCCAATTTCCGGCAGCCCTAACGATCCTTCTCTGGCAACTTCAGATTTTGAAGTCAGGAATAGAATTTTTGCATCTGTTACTTATTCTCATGAATTTTTTGAAAATGCACCTACTTCAATTTCACTATTTTATAACGGTCAAACCGGTGCACCATTTTCCTATATAGTCTATGGAGATATAAACGGCGATGGCTATAACCAAAACGATTTATTCTACATACCTAAGAATGATGGTGACATTTTGCTCGGGTCGGTTTCTAAAGGTGTTTACACAGCAGATCCGCAAATGTATAAAGCATTTGACAGCTTTGTTGCAAATAGCAGTTATTTAAGTTCCCATCGTGGTCAAATTGCAGCAAGGAATGGAGCTTTTAATCCATGGTATAATCAGCTTGATTTGAGAATTGTACAGGCTATTCCAATTCCAAATGGTCATAGAGTTGAAATTTCTCTGGATATATTAAACGTTCTTAACCTTTTGAACAACACATGGGGATGGTATCAGCATACTGTATATAATACTTATACCATTGTTAGTTATAAAGGGAAAGATAATAATTCAGGTAAAGATGTTTACAGCTTTTCTTCTCCGCAAAACAATACTCCGTGGAGTGCTGATAATATTCTTTCACGCTGGTCTATGCAATTAGGACTGAGATTTACCTTATAATTAGAGGTAAAAAAGATCTAAAAGCCTTTAGAGAAATCTAAAGGCTTTTTTTATTTCCCGCCGGAGATGTTACGGATTTCCGTATAAAACAGAATCTCCTCTTTTTTGCTTTTGATAGGTTTTAAATTAATTTCAACCGGGAATTGATTCCCATCCTTTCGTCTTCCTTTTATTTCCAACCTGCTTTGTTTTATTTGCAAATTCGAACTCTCTTCAATATTTAGATCTAAAAATTCAATAATGCCAGACAAAGAAGGTAATAGTAAATTTATATCTATGTCCGATAATTCGCCGTGCATATAGCCGAACATTTTTTCGGTTTTGGAATTAACCAATTTTATTTTTTGTTCAATGTCGTAAATAATTATTGCAAAAGACGAAGATTCTAAAATAACATTTATTATTTCGTCCGAATGGAAACGTTCTAATGACGCAGCAATTATATTTGAAATTGCACTTAAAAAGTTAATGTCATCCGGAGAAAATTTTCTTTTTTGGATTGAATGGACACAAATTATACCGAATACTTTTTCTTTTTCTTTTATAATTGTACTCATTCCGCTAATCACTTTTCGCTCGATTTGTATATCCGGGATTGTAAATCTGGTTTCAGCTTTAATGTCATCAATTATAACGGGACCTTTATTTAACAAAGTATATCCTGCCTGGGTTTTTAATTCCGCATTAATTTTATAATTGCCGATATCCCCTTCATCCCATCCTGTCCCTTCTTTCAATAAAAGAACATTCTCCTTTTTATTTAATTCAAAAATTTCACAATATTTAATTGAAAGTGTTTTTGCTATTATTTCCGCTGCATATTTTAAAATATTTTTTAAGCTCGATTCCGTAAGGGCTATTTGGCCAAACAACGATATTGCCGACTGCTGCTGTGCTCTTATCTTTAGCTCATCCGAAGTGTGGTTGTGTAGCTTTACCTCTACTTCCAACTCCCTATTGGCTATTTCCAGTTCTTCTGTTCTTTCTTTTACCCTTTGTTCCAGTTTTTCATTTAAGAGGTTTTTTTCCGTATACAGTTTAGAGTTTTCTATCCCGGTTGATAATAAATTGGCAATTGCTTGGAGGAAATTTGCATCGTTATTTGAAAAACTTCTTAATTCTTTGGAGTGTGCACCTAAGACGCCAAATGCTTGATCTTTTCCCTGTATAACGACCGTGATACCCGATTTAACCTGGTGATCAATAAGTAATTTTGATTCATGGAATCTTTTTTCGGTTTGAAAATTTTCTACAATCACAGGGCTGCTTGAAAGTAAAGTGAAACCTGCATGTGATTCTTTTCCCGAACTTACGGTAACGCTTCCAATTGATCCTTCGCACCAGCCTTTTCCACCTGTTAAGAATAACAAATTCTTATCACCTTTGAATTCTAGAATTTCACAAAATTCCAGGCTTAAAGTTTTTGTAACGCAATCAGCAGCAATGTCCATAATAGAATCCAATTCCTTTCCTTCAAGAGTCTTCTGCCCTAACTCGGCAACTGCTGCCTGCTGTCTTATCCTGGTTATAATTTCTTCTTCATCTTGTTTTCTTTTGGAGATATCTCTAATAACAGAAATAAAAGCCTTGGGATTTCCAAGTGAATCCGAAACTATTGATGTATTTATTTCAGCAGGGAATGGAGTTCCATCATTTTTAATTAAAGTATACTCAATATTTTTTGTTCTCCCCGACTGAATAGTCAAATTTTCGTTTTCAATTGCATGTTCTTGATCTTTATGAGATATAAATGCGTAAACATTTTGACCGACAATCTCATCAACATGTTCATATCCGAATAAATCTGCTGCAAGCTGGTTGCAAAAAATAATCTTTCCGCTCAAATCCGTATAAATAATCGTATCGGGAGAAATATCTACCAGCGTCTTATAAAGACCTTTACTTTCCTGAAGTTCCGGTGCGGTTTGCAGACGGTCTATGAAATCGCCTATTTGTTTGCCGAGGGAATCAAACATTTTAAGCAGTTCACTACTCGATTCTTCAACACTGTCTTTATAAAATGTCATAACTCCCATAATTATATTTTTGGAAGAAACAGGGAAAGCTAATGCAGTATTTAATTTTAATTTTGAAGCTAATGCAGCTCTTGGAAAGAATTGATCTTTTAGAGCATTGACGCTTAAAACCGGGATACCTTTTTCCCAGGCTTTTCCCTGCAGGCTTACACCCAAACCGAACTTACATTTTTTACTTACTTCAATAAATTCGGCTGCATTAATATTCGGTTTATACCAGCTTCCTTCAAGCTGCAGCAAACTGTTGGAGGAATCAGCCATCCATAGTTCGCCGATTTGCCAGTCGGTGTAATCACAAATAGTTTGAATAATCTTAGGAACAGCTTCAATTATCTTGAATGTTTCCGCCAATACTTTTGTTACTTCAAATTGTACGGCTAAAAATTTTTCGGCACGCTTTTGTTCGGTAACATCCTGCCCGATTCCTCTAAGCTTTACCGGCCGGAATTTTTCATCAAGAATTACTTCTCCAACGCCGTGAATTGATTTAGTACAGCCGTTTTGACATTTTATCCGGTAGTCCAATGAAAAAGATCGGTGATTAACAAGTGCCTGCTGGATGGTTGCAATTACTTCGGCACGGTCATCCGGATATATACTTTCAATATATTTCTCATAAGTTATTTTAGTTTTTTTCGGATCGAAACCATAAATCTCATATAATTCATCGGACCATATTAGTTGATTTGTTTTTAGGTCTCTTTCCCAATTTCCGAGGTGAGCAATTTTCTGCGCTTGAATAAGTTGTTTTTCTTTATCCTTATGTTCATTCTCAAGTTTTTTACGTTCGGTAATATCATGGGCAATTGAAGAAGCACCTGTAAGATTTCCGTAAAAGTCCCTTAGCGGTGAAAGTGTTAAAGAAACGAATATTTCAGTTCCGTCTTTTCGAATTCTTACCGTATCATATCTCTTTATTCCATCCTTGCTCTTTAAAATTGTGAACAGCCTGTTTTGTTCATCAAGATTTTCTCGCGGTATAATTAAAGAAATAGATTTACCCAGCACCTCATTTTTCTTATATCCGAATAATTTTTCTGCAGCATTATTCCAGCTAACAATATTGCCCTGCAGGTCTTCGCTGATAACCGCATCTTCCGAAGATTCTATAATTGCCGCTAATTGGTTAATATATTTATTTTTTATTTTACTTTCCGTTACATCTCTTCCGGAAACAAGCCAGGCGCTCTTATTTTCAAAATCAATTTCGTTTAAAGATATTTCCACATCAATCTTACGGCCTTCTTTCAGATTGAAGACGAATATTCCGTTTTTATCCAAAGGCAGTATTTCTTTTAAAAATGCTTCTTTATCAATTTTAAATTGATCTTCAGAAAATAATTGTAAAAAATTCATTGCGAGAAATTCTTCACGGGTAAATTCCATTGCTGCAGCAGCAGTGTTGTTCACATCTAATATGTTAAAGCTTGTTTTATCTAAAATCCACAAAAGCTGCGGATTATTTTCAAAAATAATTTTGTATTTCTTTTCTTGAATTACATTTTGCATTCATTCCACCCGGTTAGTATAATAATTTGTCACCTATCAAGTATAATAGAAATAGTTTATTTTATCATATAATCGTATATAAGCTTTGATATATTCGCTTCAGCTTCGATTGCTTTTTGCATATTTTTTAGCTCTTTAGTTAATAAAACTAAAACATATTTTCTGCCGTCCGGCAGATATATTATGCCCGAATCATGTTCAACACCGGATACAGAGCCCGTTTTATGGGCTATTTTAATATTTACAGGGAGCTTTGCCGGAATTTTCGTATTTAATTTTTGTGCTGATAAAATCTTAATCATTTCATTACAGGCTTCTTCCGATACAAGTTTACCTTCAGCAATCCCTTTGTAAATTATCATCAAATCTAATGCTGTTGTTGTATTATTTAGACCTTTATTATATGCTTTTATGTCTTCTACTCCTCGAATAACCCGGATATCATTAGCGCCAATACTTTTCATTGTTTCCATAATATTTTTAGGGTTTATCAAATCTATTAATATATTAGTCGCCAGATTGCTGCTTACGGTAATCATTTCGAACACAAGCTCACGAATACTTTTTTTCTGCCCGATAAATTTATACAGATCATCGCCTGCATCGTCGGATAAACTTAACGAATACCTTGAAGAATCAACAATACTTTTAAATTCATTTTTTATTATCAAATGATCATCCAACCCGAATTTCCCATGCTGCGCTTGTTTAAATACTTCTATCATTACAGGAGTTTTCATTGTACTTGCAGCATGGAAAGCTTCCTTTTCATTAATTAAAATATGATCCCCGTTCTCTCCTAATATTAAAAATGCCAAAGCAAAAATTCCTTCGGCGTTAGAAATTTCATCTAAGATATTTTGTTTTAATTGATTAATCGAGTTCCTAAGCATTGATAAACTTCCGGATAGTTAGGTGGAAAATAAATAAATTTTTAATCTTAATAAACAAGTATATAAATAATAATAAAATCTGTGAACATATTTGATAAATAATAGGTTGCCTTATACAAAGTATTAATCTTAACCATAATATTAAATTTCTGTAGTTACGATGAAACTGCTTTAAAGGAAGCCGCCTGAGATAAAAAAAATAGAAGCGAAAAAGGTTAAACATCTTCTTCGCAGCATAAGTTTAAGATCCTTCTTAATAATTCGTATATAATATCATAGAGTGATGTGCTTAACTTATAGATTATTTTTTTGTAAATATTTCAGTTGATGTTTTTACTATCAATTATTTTCTTTAATTTCGCCGTTACTATTTTATAAAATAGATGGAAGTTTTCGGAATAATAAAAACAAGGATGAATGTTGGAAAATAAATTTGATAACTTTTATGATAAAGTAACCGTTAGAAATTCCCGAATACACGGACGCGGAATTTTTACAACTGCAGATATACCGGAGAACAGTTTAATTATGGTTATTATGGGCGAAGTAATTTCCGGTGATGAATGCGAACGGCGCGAGGAAGAAGAAGACAATGTTTATATTTTTTGGAACGGAGATACTTATATAGATACTGCAATGACGGAAAAAATAAAATATATCAATCATAAATGTGATTTTAATTGCGATGTCGTTGATAGGGATGATGAAAGCTTATCGTTAATTGCTTATAGAGATATTAAAGCGGGTGAGGAATTAACGATAGATTACGGTTATGATGAGATTTATGAAAATTGCCAATGCGACACTTGTAAAGCTAAAACATTAGAAACTTCCCTTCAAGAATGTTGAAGGGAAGCATTGAAAGATTCAAATTATTTTTTGGATTGATCCGCAACCTTTTTTAATATTGCTTTAAGCAGCGAATAAAATTTATCTACTGTTTCTATATTTACTCTTTCATCGGGCGAATGCGCTCCTTCAATAGTAGGACCAAACGAAACCATATCCATTCCAGGATTTTTATCTCCCAAAATTCCGCATTCCAATCCGGCGTGAATTGCCTTTACTTCCGGTTCTTTCCCATATAATTCCGTGTATACATTTTTAGAAACCTTAAGAATATTCGAATCCAAATTCGGCTTCCAGCCAGGGTACCCGTCCCCGCTTTCCACTTTAGCTTCCGCCAATTCAAATACCGATGCAACATTTTGAGCTACATATTTCTTTGCACTTTCAACTGAACTGCGCTGGCTTGTACCGATAACCAATTCGTCTTTTAATGTTGAAATTGTAGCAATATTTGTGGAGGTCTCAACAAGATCGGGAATATCCTGACTCATTGAAATAACGCCGTGAGGCAGAGCGATGAGAGAATTAATAATTTTATCTTGAAAGGATTTGAGAAATACGTTCTTGTTTGACGATCCGGATTTTGTGAATTCAATTTTTAAACCTTTGTCGGATACCTTAAACTCATTGATTAATTTTGTTTCGAAATCTTTTAGAATTTTTTCAACCTTAGCCGCATCCTGTTTATTGATGAAAATATTTGCTTCGGCTTCTCTCGGAATTGCATTTCTTTTACTTCCGCCTTCTATTGTTGAGATATAAAAAGGAATTTCTCCTAATTCTTTAAATGCTCTTGCTAGAATTTTAATTGCATTAGCTCTGTTTTGGCTAATATCCAAACCTGAATGACCGCCTTTTAAACCTGTTACCAGTAAGTTATATGATTCAAATCCGTTCGGAACATCTTCTAATTCCAGCTTAAATTTTGCAACAGTATCCAAACCGCCCGAACATCCGACATAAAATGCACCGTCTTCTTCCGAATCCAAATTGAGTAAAATCTTTCCTGTTAAAAATCCCGGCTGCAAATTGTTAGCTCCTGTAAGCCCTGTTTCTTCATCAATAGTTAAAAGAACTTCAAGTGGTCCGTGAATTGATTCTTTATCTGTAATCATTGCGAGAGCAGCCGCCACGCCGATTCCGTTGTCGCTTCCAAGCGTAGTCCCGTCTGCTTTAATCCATCCGTCTTCACGTTTTAATTTAATCGGATCATTATCAAAATCATGATTTGTAGTTTTATTTTTTTCACAAACCATATCAACATGTCCTTGAAGTACAACTGTAGGAGTGTTTTCATACCCCGGCGTAGCTTTTACGGATGCAACCAAATTACCAACCTTATCTTCTTTAAAATTTACCCCTAAATCTCCAAACAATTTTTTCATATGTTCGACTATTTTTCCTTCCTTTTTTGAAGGACGGGGAACCTGTGAGATTTCGTAAAATCTCTGCCATAATGTTTCGGGTTTTAATCCTTTAATTGCACTATCAGACATTTTTACCTCCTAAATTAATTTCGTTTAATTTTTTAGTAACTCGTAGTTACGAAATTGCAGCTGCTTCATTTTGTTTAGCAGCTAATCTGGCATTCTTTTTATCCATATCGGTGAGATATTTTTTTCGAATTCTAATATTTTCCGGGGTTACTTCTACATATTCGTCATCCGTAATCCATTCAATGGCTTGTTCCAGGGTTAATATTGTTGGCGGCTCCAGCCTTATTGCTTCATCGGCTCCGGAAGCTCTCATATTGGTCAGCTGTTTAGTTTTTGTCACGTTAACACTCATATCGTTGCTTCTTGAATTTTCACCTACAACCATTCCTTGATACACTTTCGTTCCGGGTTCAATAAAAAATATTGAACGCTCCTGGAGTTTGAACATCGAATACGCAGAAGCCAGTCCTGTTTCCATTGTTACAAGCGCACCCCTTTGACGATGGGTAATTTCGCCTTTGTATGGTTCGTATCCGGAAAAGTTATGATGCAATATTCCGGTACCTTTTGTATCAGTCATAAACTCCGCGCGGTAGCCGATTAAGCCTCTCGACGGAATAATAAATTCAAGCCTGGTATTCTCATTAAAAGTAAGCATATTTTTCATTTCTGCTTTCCTTTTGCCTAGCTTTTCAATTACAATTCCTACAAACTCTTCGGGTACATCGATTATTACATGTTCCATAGGTTCCGATAACACATCGGCAATTTTCTTTGTTATTACTTTAGGCTTGCTTAATTGTAATTCATAACCTTCACG
>CAZHBJ010000068.1:0-17043 GCA_964530445.1 uncultured Ignavibacteriaceae bacterium | reverse complement strand
ATGAAAATTATAGAAAAATCAATCGGTAAAGTTAATTTAACCTATGCCAGGGATCTAATAACGTTATCATTATTAGAAGCTCAAAAAAAAGATTTTGAAGCGGTAATTGTATTGAACCAAGAAGCTCAAAGAATTGCTGAAGAAGCAATGAATATGAAGAAAAGTCCTTTTATAGCCTGGTGTTTAAATATGTTTGCAAAGACGGCAATGGAGGAGGGAAATTATAAAAAAGCGGATTCTCTTTACATTTTATCCTTAAATATGCACAAACAAATTATGGGCGAAAATATTGGTAGTACAATAAGCACTGCGCTGGATTATAGTAACCTTCTAATAAAATTGGATTCACTGAGAAAAGCTGAAGAAATTGTAAATAAAAATTTTGTCATACTGAAAAATAACTTTAAAGAAGATAACCGGATTACAATAAAGGCTGAAATTATTTTGGGAGAAATATATCTTAAAAAGAAGCTTTATGCCGAAGCAGAAGATTTCCTTCTAAAAGGATATTACACTTATAAAAAAGTATTCGGTGTAAAAGATTACCACACCAAAGAGACTGCTCAAAAACTAACCGAATTATATAATGCAATAGGTAAAAAAGACAAAGCTTATGCATTCCGGAATAGTGCAAAATAAATTCGAATGCACTAATACTCACAACAAAGACTAGAAATAAAAATCGAGAAACTTCTCTTAACCTTTCCTATTTGACGTGTAGAGTTTTGATATTTCACATTTGACTTCTCCCGCTTAAAGTGGAACAAGTATACGGAAATAAAAAATTTTTTTATTTTCACTTGACTCTCCCCCTACAGGAGTATTTATATTTACAATATCGATTCAAACAAATAAGGGAAACATGAAATTTACAATCGGGGTATTTTCCAGGATAACTCAGATTTCTATTAAAACTTTAAGATTCTATCATGAAAAGGAAATATTGATTCCCGGAGAAATCGATGAGTTTACAAAATACCGCTACTATTCGGAAGCAGATTTTGATAAAGCAAGATCAATTAAAATACTTAGAGAGTTTGATTTCTCGGTTGCGGAAATAAAAGAAATCCTTGAAGAATGTTCCAGCGAAGCAGATTTGATGGAACAGCTTCAGCAGAAGCTAACTGAAATAAAAGAAAAAATAAACAGGTATGATGAAATAATTCATTCGATTGAAGTCATTATCAATAATGAAAGGATGTCAAAATTGAAAAGCGAAAATAGTTTTGAGGTAGAAGAAAAGGATATTGATACAATATTAATTGCAGGTTACAGGATAAAAGGAAAATATTCCGATGTGGGAGAAGGTTTTAAGATATTGGGAAAGAATTTCGGAGGGAAAATTAATGGAAAGGCTCTAACGCTTTACCATGAAGATGAATATAAAGAAGAAGGTGCAGATTTTGAAGCATGCTTCCCGGTTAGGAAAGGAAAAGATGTTGAAGGGATTTCCGTTAGGGAACTAAAAGGCGGAAACTGCGTCAGTCTGATTCATAAAGGTCCTTACGAAAATATTTCCGAATCATATAAGAAAATTTTCGCTTATATAAATGATAAGAATTATAAAACAATCTTACCGATTAGAGAAGTTTATATCAAAGGGCACGGCATGATTTTTAAAGGAAATCCTAATAATTATTTAACAGAGATACAGATTTTGATTGGCAAATCATGATAAATTAAGCAGGATTCTCGATGCCGGATACTCGATTTTCATATAATTATTATAGGTACTTAATTTTTGATTTAAGAAAAACATCAATAAACAATCCTTAACCTTAAATACTAAAATTAATGCTGAATGCTGACTGCTAAACGCTAAAAATTGAGGATAAAATTCAGAATACAAATGGTGAAGAAATGAAAAATATAATTGAGAACATTAAACCTTTTTACGGTCTGCATTGCGAGACAACAGCAACCGGCACATTGCTGAATCAAATCGGAGTTGAGCTCTCCGAACCGATGCTATTCGGTCTGGGAGAAGGACTTGGCTTTATTTTCTGGAATATGAAGCTTATGGATTTTCCTTTTATCGGCGGACGTATTAAACCTGACGCATTAACTGCAAACATTATTCGTAATTTAAATTTAGCTCTTGAAGTTAAAGAAACTTCATCCGTTAAAAAAGCATGGGAAAATGTGAAACAAAACATCGATAAAAATATTGCTGTAGGTATAAAACTCGACAGTTATCATTTGGAATACTTTACAAGTAAAATACATTTTGCAGGTCATTATGTGGCTTTTTACGGATATGACGAAAATTATGCTTATTTAATCGATACAAAACAACAGGGCAGCATGGTAAAGACATTACTTAAAAATTTTGAACTTGCAAGGAATGAAAAAGGCCCTATGTCGTCGAGAAATTTAAGTTACACAATTTATAATGGTAAAAATGAATATGAATTAGAAACAGCTATAGTATCAGCCATAAAAAATAATGCAAAAGATTATTTGAATCCTCCGATAAATAATATCGGTTATAAAGGGATATTAAAAACAAGCAAAGAAATAAAAAAATGGTTTAAAAACAGCAATAACATTGAAAGAGATTTTACTGTAACTGCCAGACTAATGGAAAAAGGCGGAACAGGCGGAGCTTTGTTCAGAAATTTATACAGAGACTTTCTAAAAGAAAGCTACGAATTGCTGAAAATTAATAATCTTAATGAAGCGTATAAAATATTTGTAGAAGCAGCGCAGCTATGGACGGAAGTTTCCTCTTCATTAAATAAAGCAGGTGAGTCTCTGGATGAAGCATATATAGACCATGCATCCAATATTTTAATTGATATCTCAGAAAAAGAAAAAACCGCTATGGAATTACTATTAAGTTTTTAAAGCAGAATAAAATTTTCTTGTATATAAAAAGAAACTATTATCTAATAAAGTACTTCCGCAAATACCTTTTTAGGAGCACTTTAAAAACCTTTTTAAATTAATTAAAGATTTTTCTTGACAAAATGATTTTCTTACATTAAATTTACTTTAAAAAATAAAGTACTTTATAAATGAGGGTACGATGGACGAAAAAAATGCTTTGGAAGATATTCAATTTATTCGAAAGATAATTAATGAGAGTAAACGGTCCGTAATATACAGCGGCAAAGATTACATATTTTGGGGAATACTTGTAATCATAGGAATGTTGGCGACCTATATTTTTGTCAATGTTCATTTCTATTTTAATTATATATGGGTTTGGGTAGTACTTATTCCTATCGGCTGGGGTTATTCATTATATAATCGGGCTACACAAAAAGTAAAATATCCGTCAACCTTTGTTGGTAAAATAATCTCAGCAGTTTGGGGAGCTGCGGGTGTCGGAATGACCTTGATCGGGTTTGTCGGTACTTATTCCGGTGCTGTATCTCCAAATTCAATTGCTCCGATTTTATGTATAATTATGGGCGGCGCATATTTTGCTACAGGTGTTGCCGTTGAGTCAAAATGGTTCCGGAATTTATCATTCGCCTGGTGGATTGGCGGAATAGTATTGTTATTTGTAGTTTCTATTACGGGACTCTTAATAATGGCATTTTTAATGCTTGCGTTCCAGGTAATTCCCGGGCTGATTATATATAATAAATTTAAAAAAGAATTTGTGTTGTCAAAGTGAACGACTTCGATTATCAACAGTTAGACGAGATTATACACTCGAGAATTAGGCTTGCAATTATGTCTGTTTTGATTTCTACGGATGAGGCAGATTTTAATTTTATTAAAGAAAAAATTAATGCTACGGATGGGAACCTAAGCGTTCATTTAAAAAAGCTTGAGGATGCGGAATATCTTTCTGTTAAAAAAGAATTTTTAGACAAAAAGCCGCACAGTATTTATAAGCTTACAAAAAAAGGAAAAACAGCTTTTGAGAAATATATCGAACAGCTAGAAAAATTAATTAAGAAATAAAAATTTTTTTGCTAACTAACTTTAAAAATTAAAGTACTTTAAATAACATAGGAGAACTAAAAATGAAAACTAAATTATTTCTTTCGTTTACAATCATTCTTTTATTATTTGTTTTAGGCCCCATTAATATATTTCCGCAGGGTAATGACAATAACAGTAATTTATTGAAAGAAGGAAATACACTGATCTATAAAGGATTGGTGAAATATGATGAAAATACTGTTCTAAATGCAAAAGATAAATTTGCTGCCGTTTTGAAAAATGATTCGCTTAATGCGCCTGCATTATACGGATATACTTTTTCGGAATATAAGCTGCTGGAACTAAGCATGAAGCATAGAGATAAAAAATTATTTAATACCTATTATCAAAAAGCAATCGATGATGCAAATAAACTGATTACGTTAAAAGAATATTCGTCCGAAGGCAAATCTCTTCTTGCTGCAATTTATATGATGAAGATAGCTACAGACCGCATGTCTGCGGTTGCATTATCACCTAGAATAAATGATTTGCTGGATGATGCGGAATATCTTAATCCTAAAAACCCGGAAACTTACATTATCCGTGGAATGATGAAATTAAATACGCCTGCTGAATTCGGAGGAAGTGTTAGCGAAGCGTTGGAAAATTTCAATAAAGCGGAATTATTGTTTAGTCAAAATGCTGACTCCCTGATTGTTAACGATAAATGGGGAATGCTGGAAGCAGGTACCTGGGCAGGGCTTACGAACGAAAAGCTCAATAATATTGATGCCGCAAAGTTCGCTTATCAAAAAGTTCTTTCATTGGAACCTAATTACAACTGGGTAAAGTATGTTCTTCTTCCTGGGTTGGAAAAGAAATCCCAAAAGAATTAAAAAAATATTTTTTTGAAAGTTTAAAATGGCCTCAATCAATTTTAAAATTATGCTGATTTTTCTTTCAATATTTTTATTCTCCAATATCTATGCGCAGAAAAAAATATTGGTTAAAGGAAAAGTAACTGACTCAGACGGCAAGCCGGTATTTCTCGCAAATGTTTTTATACGAAATACCTCTGAAGGTACAATGACCGGTGAAGACGGTAAATTCAAATTTTATTCAGCTCAAAAAGGAAAGATAGATTTAATAGTAAGTATGATTGGATATCAAAAGTATATGAAGGAATTCAATATCAATGCAATTAATAATCTTAACTTAAATATTACTTTGCGCGAAAAAGCTGTTAAATTGAAAGAAGCTGTTGTTTCGGCAAGTTCCTACGGTTCGGAAAAAGGGAAAGGTCTTGTTGTAAGCCGCATTGATATATTAACGACCCCGGGAGGGGCGGCGGATATTTACCAGGCTTTAAAAACATTACCCGGATTAACCCAGGTTTCCGAAAGTGCAGAATTATATGTTAGAGGCGGAGATCCTATTGAAACAATAACCATAATTGACCAGGCGCCGGTTTATCATCCTTTTACTTTCGAATCATCTTACGGCGGAATCTTTTCAAATTTGAATACGAGTGTTGTTAAAAGTTTATTCTTTTCAAGCGGAGGATTCTCTGCAAAATACGGTAATGCTCTCTCCGGAGTTCTTGAAGTTGAAACCATAGGTATGCCGAAGCAAATGAATTTTAATTTTGGGCTTTCTCTTGCCAATGCTTCAGTGTCTGCCGGCCTGCCGGTAGTGCCCGGTAAACTGGGATTGTATTTCGATGCCAGGCAGGAATTTACAAAACCGATATTCTGGCTTAACGGAGGATTAAACCGGCTTGCCGATGCTCCTAATTCGCAAAACCTATCCGGCGGAATAACTTATAAATATTCGGGCAGCGGAAAATTAAAGTTCTTTACCATTTTAGCAGACGACAGGCAGGGAATAAATGTTGAGAGAGCGGAATTTAACGGAGTATTTAAAGGCAATTCAAAAAATACTTTTATCGATCTTCAAAATTCTTACATTATTTCCGAAAAACTTTTAATGAAGAACTCTCTTTCTTTTAACAAGTATAATAATAAATGGATGCTCGGTGTTCTCGATTTAAACACTACAGACAAAATTTATTCTTTTAGAAATGATTTTGAATATGAACCGGTCGAAAATTTCAAAATCCTAACAGGTTTTGAATTGGAAAATAGAATAATAGATTATTTAGGTACAATTCCACTTGACGATTATGACATTCGTCCTGACGCACCAGCAACCATTCTTAATGCAAGCATTGACGGCAGGAGGGAAGGAATTTATTCCGAAATTCAATCTGCAAAAACATTCGGGATTAAAAATATTATGTTTTCCGCAGGAGTCAGATATGATTATGTGCCCGAGCTAAAACTCGGATGGACAGATCCGCGGTTTAGCAGTGCATATAAATTAAATGAAAATTCGAATTTAAGATTTAGCTGGGGTATATTTCATCAACTGCCTGATCCAAAATTATTCCGCCCGGAGGATGGTAACCCTAAACTTAAGCCGATGGAGGCAGTTCATTACATTTTATCTTACGATTACTCATGGAATGAGCAGAACTCATTTAGAATAGAAACTTATTACAAAAAATATCTTGATCTTCCGCTTGAAAATCCTGTTAACAATTACAATAACGACGGACATGGTTTTGCGGAAGGCATCGATTTAATATTGAAAGGCAGGCTGCCTTTCGGTTTATTCGGCTGGATTTCTTATGGTTATATAAATACAAAAAGATTATGGATGGATTATGAAAAGCTGACAAACAGTTCTTTCGATGTTACTCATAATCTATCGATTATTGCGAAGTATAATCTTAGTGAACATTTTCAGCTTGGGTTGAATATCAAATATGCCACGGGAAGACCTTATACTCCGGTTGTATCTTCTACATACAACAATCAATTAAAGATTTATGTGCCGGATTATGCATTAACAAATTCCGGCAGGTTCCCGGACTATAAACGGATTGATCTTAGAATTACATATTTCGGACAGTTGAATTCATATTTAACATTAATAGTCTATATGGAAGGTTTAAACATTTTTAATTTCAATAATATTTTCGGTTATTCTTATTCGCCGGAATATGCAGTAAGAAAAACAATTCAAAGTTATTTCGGACAGAGAATGCTTGTATTTGGTTTTTCAGTAGGGATGTGAAAATATTTATTAACTTATTTATAATCCAGTTTTGTTTCAAAAAAATTTCCTTATACACTTTCATTTAAGGCTTTAAAAGTAATTCAAAGTCATTGGTAGTCATTCGTTGCCATTCATTGTTAATTGTTGTGATTTAATGCGAGTGATTCTTAAAAATTTTTATTTAAAATTGTTTTTAGATGTAGATTTTTTTCAATTTAGTTTTAATCATAAACAATTTTGGAATAATTATGAAGACAAGCGGAAATACAATTTTAATTACCGGCGGAACTTCGGGAATAGGTTTAGCTTTTGCTAAAAAATTTATGGAACTTGATAACAAAGTTATAATCTGCGGAAGGAGAAAAGAACGCCTTGATGAAATAAAAAAATCTTACAACAAAATTGAAATTAGAAAATGTGATGTTCAATTGAAGGAAGAAAGAGTTTCTTTAACAGATTGGGTAATTAGGAATTTTCCGGATACGAATATATTAATCAATAATGCGGGCATTCAACTGCTCGCGGATTTGACAAAAGAAGTCGATATCGAAAGAGTTACAAGGGAAATAGGAATAAATTTAGTGGCACCTATTCATTTAAGTTCACTTTTTGTTCAACACTTAAAACAGAAAATCGAATCGGCAATCATAAATATTTCTTCGGGACTTGCTTTTACTCCTCTTGCGCCCGTACCCGTTTATTGTGCAACCAAAGCCGCAATACATTCTTTGTCCTTATCATTAAGACATCAGCTGAGAGACACAAATATAAAAGTTTTTGAAATTGCTCCGCCCTCAGTTGATACCGAACTAGGATCGGATAGAAGAAAAGATAAGAATGCTACACACGGCGGGATGAATGTTGATGAATTTATTGCGGAGGCGATGCAGTACATTGAAAAAGATGTATACGAGTCCGCTGTGGGACCCGCAAAGAATATGAGAGAAAAAAGGGAAGCATTCTTCCCGGTTATGAATCGCTAAAACCTGAGAGTAAAAATAGTTTCTTTTCCCGGTTTGGATCTTACCGTAATACTTCCTTTATGAGCCCTCATTATTTGTTTGGATAAGCTTAATCGGAAAATTGTATGATGTTTTGAAAGAAATAAATTACGACATCAAATAAATTCCGTAAAAAGATTATGCGTAATGAAGCGTAAAGCAGAAAAATCTGTTTGAGAAGCTGATCATTTAGGCTTCATTTACTTAAAAGATAGAACACGGAAGACACAGATAACACGGATTTTCACGGAAATTATAATTGAATATTGTATTCGGCCAGCTTCGAGTTATTTTTCTGTAGCGAAATGAAGCATAATTTTAGGAATTTATTTGCAGTCTTGACTTTTTGGTTCTTTTGTGTCAAGACAAAAGAACGAAAAAAGAGAAGTTAATTAAATAAGTATCTTTTGTAGTAAAAAAGATATTTTATTTAAAAATAAATATGAATATTCTTTTTATATAACCGGAAAAGTGTACTTACAAAAAGAAGTGACTAAAACCTGAGAGTAAAAATAGTTTCTTTTCCTGGAGTTGATCTTACATTAATACTACCTTTATGGGCCCTCATTATTTGTTTGGATAAGCTTAATCCAATCCCTGAGCCCTCTTTTCTAGTTGTAAAGAAAGGAATAAATATTTTATCATAAAGCTCTTCGGGGATGCCGCTGCCGTTGTCGATTAATTGAATTAAAATACTGCCCCTGTTATCTATTCTACTCAACAATTTTATTTCCGGCGATTCGGTTTTCGATACGGCATGTATTGAATTAACAATAAGGTTAATTATCACCTGCTCAATTAAATCGCTGTCAGCCGTAACTTCCAAATCATCCGGTTCTATTTTATAAGAAAAATTAATTTTCTTTACTTCGAATTGATCGATGAAAAGACTTTTAATCCTTTCAAACAATTCGCAAATTTTTATATTCTCAAAATTCGGAGCGGGAATGCGAGTAAGATTCCTGTAATCATCTACAAAATGCAGCAGGCCCTGGCTTCTTTTGGATATTGTATTTAAAGCTCCTTTAACATCTTCAAGCTCGTCTTTGTTAAGTTCACTGTCGTTTTTAATTTTATTATCAATCTCATTAACCAATGTACTTGCAGTTGAAGATAACGAAATAACCGGAGTTACCGAATTCATGATTTCATGAGTAAGTACACGAATTAAATTCTGCCATGCTTCCATCTCGCGCTCTTCCAGTTCGCTTTGAATATTGGTAATAGAAACGAGGGTATAATGATTTTCTCTAAGCTTAAATTCAGCGGCATAAATTGAAAGCTGCGAAAGTTCGTTGTTGTCTGCAATTTTTATTAGAATTTTGTCGCCTGCTTTTAATTTAGATAGAGAGTTTACCAGGTTGCTGCTTAAACCTGAAAGTTCCGAAATATTTTTAAGGCCGTGAATCTTTAGAAGTTTTTTTGCGGCGGTATTTATTAAATCAACATTTCCATCGGAAGTGTATGCCATTAAGCCTATGCCTACATGCTGCACAATGGTTTGAAGATAACGTGCATGTTCCTCTTTTTCGGTTCTTGTTTTTTGAAATTCGTCAATTACTCCTGTAAACGCACTGCTTAATTCTTCGAATGCCGAACCTTTTAGGCGGGGTTTGAAGCTTTGTGAAAAATCGGAGTATCTTATCGAATTAAAAAAGCGGCTGATGTCTTTATTAGTCTTCTCTACGAATTTTATTAAAGAATAAATTTCGATGATTATAATTATGCTTACAATAGTTATTGTTGCGTAAAGAGTTGTTTCGGTAACTAAATAAAATAATAAAAAGATAGTAACACATAGCAGAATTGTTCTGCTGATTATACTTATGCTGAATCTTTTATAGACCATACTTTTCCAGTCTTCGATAAAGTGATGCTCTTGTCAGCCCAAGTTCTTTAGCGGCTTTTGTCAGGTTACCGGCATGTTTGCTTACTGCTTTGATGATCAACATTTTTTCCGCATCCTCAATATGATAATTATCTAGTGTAAGATTTTGATTTTTATTTTCACTGGAAGCGAAATAAAACTCATCGGCGTTAATTTCATCATTCTCATTCATTATCACAACCCGTTCTATTGTGTGCTGCAATTCTCTAACATTACCTGGCCAATGGTATTTCTGCAGTTTATTCAAGGCGTCGGCGTTAATCTTCTTTACGGATTTATTATATTTTTTGCAGTACATCCGAACGAAATGATCTTCAAGTAGGGGTATATCTTCCGTTCTATTTCTTAGAGGAGGAATTTTTATTTCAACGGTATTTATTCGATAAAGTAAATCCTGTCTAAATCTTTTTTCCGAAGTTAATTCTTCGTACGGCATATTGGTTGCACAGATAAGCCTTATATCAATCGGCTTTGGTATACTTGAGCCGAGTCTTGTAACCTGTCTGTTTTGAAGCACCGTTAAGAGTTTTATTTGAAGATTAGAAGTTAAATTTCCTATTTCGTCTAGAAAAAGTGTTCCTCCCGAAGCGACTTCAAACCGGCCGGCTCTGTCTTCTTTTGCATCGGTAAAAGCGCCTTTTTTATAACCGAACAATTCACTTTCAAAAAGTGATTCGCTGATCGCTCCCATATCAACGCTTAAAAATATTCCTTTACTTCTTTCGGATTGACGGTGAATTGCTCTTGCAACTAGTTCTTTACCGGTGCCGTTCTCACCGAGTATTAGAACATTTGCATCCGTCTTTGCAATTTTTTGTATAGTTGCAAAAACTTTTTTCATCTCACTGGAAACTCCGATAATATCATGAAACTCTTTATCGATATCCTGGCTTAATTGATTCTGCCTTGATTGAAGATTTTCAATTTCTTGTTTGGATTCACTCAATTTCATTGCCGAAGAAACCGTAGCCAGCAATTTCTCATTCTGCCAGGGTTTAAGCACAAAATCGGTTGCACCTTCTTTAATTGCTTTCACTGCCATTTCAATATTGCCGAAAGCAGTTATTAAGATGATCACGGCAGAAGGATCCAGTTCTAATATTTTTTTCAACCATGTAAAGCCTTCTGTTCCGCTTGTTGCATCGCCGGTAAAATTCATATCAAGTAGAATAACATCATACCGGCTGTCTTTCAAAATGTTAGGAATTTGCTCGGGATTTTTTTCCGTGCGTACAATAGAATAATATTGTTTTAATAGTAGACGCGCTGTGAAAAGTACATCTTCATCATCATCGACAATTAAAATTTTTCCGGATTTAATATTCATATTAAAACTTTATTAAAAATTGAAAACTTATTTATATCAATTTTATCGCAAAATTTATTCCTGATAAAGCGGCTCAATTTCAAGTTATATTGAATTTTTATTGTTCATTACCGGACACAACTGTCCGCAATCGGACGGTACTAACTTCACTTATTATTTTCTTAAAATCAAATAATTCATATATTATTTTGAAAATAGTAAATTTTTAATGTTTTTATAATATTTCACTTAAATCATTTCGTCCTTTTAAAAAGGCATACTTATTGAGAAATCGTAAACAACATAGTTGGATAAATTTGAATATTAAGGTATTCCAATGGATAGAAAAATAGAAAAAAAACCTTACTACAAAAGGAAGAAGTTTTGGGTCTCAGCAGCCGGAGGTGCAGCATTTCTTTTCTTAATAATTATGATCCTGGCTGATACGGGATCTAAGTTAAATGTTGAAAAAGATAAAATTACAATTTCAACTGTTCATGATGGAGAATTCCAGGAATTTATTCCTGTTTCGGGAACAGTGCTGCCGAAAACTACTTATTATCTTGATGCCATTTTGGGCGGAACCGTTGAACAAAAGTATGTTGAAGAAGGTGCAATGCTTAAAAAAGGTGATAAGATATTAAAGTTATCAAATCCTAATGTCCAGCTTGGTGCATTACAAAATGAGGCGGCAACTTATCAGCAAATAAATCAAGCTAGAAATACAAGGCTGCAGATTGAACAAAATAGTATTGCATTGCAGACACAGCTTGTTGATGCAAATTTTAATTATATAAATTCAAAACAGCTTTATAACAGAGAAAAAATTATGTGGGAAAAGAAACTCATTTCCCAGCAGGAATTTGAGCAGTATAGAGATAAGTATTTACACGATGAAAAACAACTTAAATTAACGCGTGAGAATTATGCTCAGGATTCTGTTCTAAGGCTTTCACAAGTTTCGCAGATAGCTTCGTCTATTGATAGGCTGCAGAAAAATTTAGAGCTTATTAGAGAAAATATTGATAATCTTACAGTAAAAGCACCAATCAGCGGACAGCTAACATCACTTAACGCGGAAACAGGTCAGTCAAAATCGCCTGGGGATAAATTAGGGCAAATTGATGCATTGGACGGATTCAAAGTCAGAGCGGATATAGACGAATTTTATATAGCCAGAGTAGTTAGAGGTCTTCATGCTACTGTTGAGATTGACGGGCAAGATTTTAAACTGATAATAATAAAAGTATATCCTGAAGTGAAAGACGGAAAGTTTCAAGTGGATATGAACTTTAGCGGCAAGGTTCCTGACGGAATAAGAAGAGGACAAACTTTACAAATAAGATTACAGTTGAGTGAACGAACAAAAGCGTTGTTATTGGCACGCGGCGGTTTTTACCAGAAAACTGGCGGACAATGGGTTTTTGTTGTTAACCAATCCGGCGATGAGGCAGTCAAAAGAAGCATAAGTCTCGGCAGGCAAAACCCGGATTATTTTGAAGTGCTCAGCGGCTTAAAACCCGGAGATAAAGTAATTACATCCTCTTATGATAATTTTGGAGATGTGGATAAGTTGGTACTTAAGTAGCAGTTAGCTGTCAGCGATAAGCGATCAGCCGGAGTGGAAATGAGACAATAATCTTTGATTTATTAGATAAATTAATTTTAGTTAAGAATATTAAATAATAATCTAAAAATTAAATAAAGCTGAAAGCTGAGTGATGAAAGCTAAAAGGTGAGAAACAATGAAAGATTTTAGAAACTTGGAAGTTTGGAATAAAGCTCATCAAGTAACATTATCTATTTATAATTATACAAAGACATTTCCTAAAGAAGAAATGTTTGGCTTAACAAATCAAATGAGAAGAGCATCTGTATCTGTTCCATCTAACATTGCCGAAGGATGCGGAAGAGGTAGTGATGCTGAACTTGCAAGATTCTCACAAATTGCAATGGGATCGGCAAGTGAATTAGAATATCAAATATTACTTTCCAAAGATTTGGAATATTTAGGTCTAGATACTTATCAGAATCTTACTGATAAAATTATAGAAGTAAAGAAAATGTTAGCATCTTTAATTAAAAAGCTTAATGCTGATCGCTGAAAGCTGATGGCTCATAGCCAATAACAGGAGTACACAATGATTAAAACCAACAATCTAAAAAAGATTTACACTACCGAAGAAGTGGAGACCACTGCTTTAAATAGTGTAAACATAGAAATAAAAGAAAAAGAATTCGTTGCAATAATGGGTCCGTCCGGGTGCGGTAAATCTACATTGTTAAATATATTCGGATTGCTTGATAATCCCTCGGACGGCGAGTATCATTTCCTCGATCATGAAGTTTCTAAGTATACTGAGAGACAGAGAGCTAATTTAAGGAAGGCAAATATCGGCTTTGTTTTCCAGAGCTTTAATTTAATTGACGAGCTTACCGTCTACGAAAACGTAGAATTGCCGCTTCTTTATCTAGGCGTTTCTTCTTCGGATAGAGACAAGATGGTTACCGAAGTGCTGGAAAGAATGCAGATAATGCATCGTAAAGATCATTTCCCGCAGCAGCTTTCCGGAGGTCAGCAGCAGAGGGTTGCCGTTTCCCGTGCTGTTGTAGCAAAGCCCAAATTAATATTAGCCGATGAACCAACCGGTAATCTGGATTCTGCAAATGGCGAAGAAGTAATGAATATTATGACTCAACTAAATGAAGAGGGCACAACGATTGTGATGGTGACACACTCTCCGCATGATTCGGAATTCGCTCACAGGATTATTCATTTGTTTGATGGTCATGTAGTAACTGAAAATTATAAAGAGAAATTTCACGTTTAAAGTGGCCCATCCCTTTCCCTTCCCAAAGGGAAGGGGGGAAGTTAGGAAAGTCGTTTTAATATAAGTATAAGGTTTAAAAGTATTATGAATATTAATATCAAAAAAAATTTTAAAAGTCCTCCCCTTTTGGCAGGATTTAGGAGGGGCCTATGATCAAACTACAAAACATTGAAAAATATTACAGTAACAAAGTTATTAAAACTTATGTACTGCGAAATATTGATCTGCAAATTGAAGAAGGAGAATTCATTTCGGTAATGGGACCTTCCGGCGCAGGGAAGTCGACTCTGCTTAATATTATTGGAATGCTGGATACACCATCCGAAGGCGAGTATTATTTTTATGATGAGCCTGTTCATAAAATGAAAGAGAAGAAGCTCTCCGAGCTGCATAAAACTTACATAGGCTTTGTATTTCAACAGTATCACTTAATCGATGAGTTGACTGTCCTAGAAAATTTGGAAACTCCTTTATTATATCAAAAAGTTAAAGCGAGTGATAGAAAGGGCAGGGTAGCCGAAACGCTGGATAGATTTAATATTGTTGCAAAAAAAGATTTGTTTCCCAACCAATTATCAGGCGGACAGCAGCAGCTTGTTGCAATTGCTAGAGCAATTATAGCGGAACCGAAATTAATTCTTGCCGACGAACCGACCGGCAACCTTCATTCCGATCAGGGGAAAGAAATTATGGACTTACTAAAGAAGCTTAATAATCAGGGGACTACTATTATACAAGTCACTCACTCAGAAACTAATGCTGCGTACGGGAACAGGATTATAAATTTGAAAGACGGGTGGATTGAAAAATAAAAGTTATAGAACCCGCCTTCGCCAAACGGCTACGGCGGGCAGGCACGGACGACACTGATGATACGGGTAAACACGGATTATTTTAATTCGTGAAAATCAGAGTTGTGCGGGTTGTCTGTATCCCATTAATTATAATGGAGAAATTATGTTAAAAAATTATTTAAACGTTGCATTTAGAAATTTGAGAAAGTATAAAGCTTTTTCATTTATAAACATAATAGGTTTGGCTGTCGGGGTGGCTTGCTGCATAATAATTTTGTTATATGTGAAAAATGAATTTAGCTATGATAAATTCAATAAGAACGCCGATCAAATTTACCGTGTTCATCTAAAAGGAAGAATAAATAACAATGAAATAAATATGGCAATGAGTCCGGCTCCGATGGGTGCAGCTATTAAGCATGATTTCCCTGAGGTAGTTGCATATACAAGAATAAGAAATTTCGGTTATCCGGTTTTAAGATATAAGGAGAAAGCTTTTAGTGAAGAAAGATTTTATTGTGTTGATTCAACATTCTTTAATGTTTTTACAGTACACTTTATTGAAGGAAATCCGAAAACCGCTTTAGTGCAACCGAATACCGTAGTAATTACAGAATCTATGGCCAAAAAATATTTCGGTAACGATGAACCTATGGGAAAAATACTTAACGCAGACCATAGAAGAGATTGGATAGTTACCGGAGTAATTAAGGATTTTCCTAAGAATTCGCATTTCCATTTTGACTTTCTTGGTTCGCTGACAACCTATCAAGACAGCAGAAGCCCATATTGGCTTAGTAATAATTATTATACTTATTTTGTTTTACGCAAAGGAGTAAATTATAAACAATTTCAAAAGCAATTAGATCTAGATGCATTAAAATATATCGGACCGCAAATAGAAAAAGTAACCGGTGTATCTTTAACACAATTAAAAAAGAAAGGCTTGAAATACGGTTTTGTTTTGCAGCCTTTAACTTCAATTCATCTTTATTCTCACCTTGATTATGAAATCGAGCCGAATGGAGATTCAAGCAATGTGTATATATTCCTGGTTATAGCAGTATTTATTCTGCTCATCGCTTGTATAAATTTTGTTAATCTTTCTACTGCAAGATCGGAAAAGAGGGCAAAAGAAGTCGGGATAAGAAAAACGCTCGGCTCGAATAAAATGCAGCTTGTAAGACAATTTATTTCTGAAGCAATATTAACAAGTATCCTGGCAGTGCTTCTTGCTGTTGTACTGGTAGAAGTTATGCTGCCTGTATTTAATAACCTTTCCGGAAAGGTAATTTCGTTGGGATTATTTGAAAACTTAACTACCATTCCGCTTTTGATTTGTCTTGCGGTTATTGTTGGTATAATTGCAGGTTTTTATCCGGCTTTCTATCTGTCGTCTTTCCGGCCTGTTATAGTTTTAAAAAGTAAAATCAGAGGGAAGAAAAAATCTTTACTGCGAAGCGGGTTGGTAATATTTCAATTTGCCGTAACAATAATTTTATTTATCGGTACATTTATTATTTATAACCAATTAAAATATATTCAGACAAAAAATCTAGGATTTAATAAGGAACGTGTTATAATAATTAATAAAACCGATGACATAGGAAATCATATAATATCATTTAAAAAGGAATTGTTAAGTTTACCTGCGGTTATTAATGTAAGCAAATCAAATTCAATTCCCGGTAACCAACGGGGGGATCAGGCATATAGAATAGAGGGATTTTCAAATTACCACTTGCAGGATTTAAAAGAAATGTGGTGCGATTACAACTTTGATAAAACCTATGATATAAAGATGAATAAGGGAAGATTCTTTTCAGTAGAACATCCCTCGGATACTTCAGCAGTTGTTATTAATGAAGCTGTAGTAAAAATATTCGGCTTAAAAAATCCTGTCGGTAAGGACTTAATTGCACCGGGACCAAATGGAGGCCGCAGGTATAAAATAATAGGCATAACATCTGATTTTAATTATGAATCCCTGCATCAGCCGGTTCGCCCTTTGGTATTCCATTTATATAAAAACCAGGAGTTCGGTCAATTTGTATCCGTAAGAATAAAATCCGGGAATTATCAAAATACCGTTTCATCACTTGAAGGCATATGGAAAAAATATGCAGGCAATGAAGCATTTGATTATAACTTTTTAGACCGAAATCTGGCTCGTTTATATATTGCCGATCAGAGAACCAGCAAACTGGCTGCTACTTTTTCT
>CAZHBJ010000067.1:0-17194 GCA_964530445.1 uncultured Ignavibacteriaceae bacterium | reverse complement strand
TTTTGAAATGCCGGTTTTTTAGTTTTAAATACATTCTTCTTAACACCTCAACTCTTAATATATACAGCAGTATAACCGAGCTTACAATAAAGTTTAATATTATTATAAGCGAAAGCGGAATACTTAAATTAAAAAAAATCAGAATGGCTAAGAGCATAAAAACTACAAATGCCCAGGATGATTTTAAGAGAGCCGTTAAATGCTTAGCCCGCTCTACTATTACATTATTTTGGTACAGGTGATTTATAAAGAAAATAAATAAGAGACCTAAACTCAGAGAAATAAAGAATACAAGCGAATGATTATGGTCCAATATCAGATCGAAATAATTAGATTGAAATTCCAGGTTTATAATAAATGTAGATATAACTATAGATAATAATAAAATTAAAAGGTCCGATACCGCAAAAAAGTATTTGTATCTCTCTGCTTTTAGCATTAAAAATTTTTGATGTGTTGGGTCCGACATAGTTTTCATTTTCACTTCTTTATAGTAATTCTTTTATTTAATAATATTTTTCGATAAAACTGCTGACCATATACTGATTTTCATTTACTAACAAAGGCTTGTTTTCACTTAGGTCCACAATTGCCGAGTCATGCATATCGCTTTCTTTACTTGAATAATAAAAGGCTGCAACTTTATTTAGATATTCATTTTTTACAGTATCCAAGTATTTTGCATCCGATTTGTAATTATACTTAATAGGAACGCTTAATATAGGAAGCTGCATTTCCGCAAGAAGCCTTAAACAAAACCTATAATTAGGAATCTTAAACGCTGCTTTTTCTAATCCGAACATTTGGCGGGCTTTTGCATTAAGATTAAAAATAACTCTAATAGGATTAGGCCAAATAGATATTAAAAAATCCAGATGTCTTTCAGATTCAATTTCGATATACTTAATCAAGTTGGAAACGCTGTCTATTAAAAAAGTCGAATGTTTGGTAAAATCTTTTCCAAAGATTTCCTTTATTTTAGTTGTTGCAGAATTGTTTAACGGATTTCCACCGATACTATAAAAGGTATCGGTCGGCAGAATAAAGACATCTCCCTCTATAAAGTTTTTCTTAGCTGTGTGTAGTGACACTTCAAAATTAAGATCAACATCATACATCTTACTGTTTTTATTACTATTCATATTTTCTAACAATTAGTTAATATTATTATTAAATATCTTCATAGATAAAGTTACAGTATTGAAGATTCCATTTATCTTATTTTGCAAAAAATTCTTTAATCTTAGAAGCGACGTATTCAATTTTGTCGTCCGATAATTCAGCATACATTGGTAATGATAATCCGGTTTCAGCGAGTGTTTCGGAAACCGGGAAATCGCCTTTTTTATATCCAAGGCTTTTAAAGCATGGCTGCAAATGCAAAGGAATTGGATAATGCAAACCGGTAAAAATTCCGTTTTGTTTTAAATAATCAGCCAATTGACCTCTAAGCTCTATACCGCTTTTATTTTCAGCCGATAATACTTGAATTACAAATAAATGATAAACATGTTTTGCATAAGGCATTTCTTTCGGCAGTTTAATATTTTTTACACCATCCAAAACCAGATGGTATTTTTCAGCATTACTTCTGCGCATATCGGTCCACTGTTTTAGATATTTTAATTTTACACCTAAAACAGCTCCCTGCATACCTTCCATTCTATAGTTATGCCCGAATACCTCATGATTATATTTTTCCAGAGATCCGTGATCCCTAAGCATTCTTGCATTTTTTGCTATATTATCGTCGTTGGTGATAAGTGCCCCGCCTTCACCGTAAGCACCTAAATTTTTCCCTGGATAAAAGCTGAACGATGTTGCCTTTCCGAAACCGCCAACCTTTTTACTATTATACTCGGCAATATGAGCCTGTGCTGCATCTTCAACAAGAATTAAATTATGTTTGTCGGCAATTTCTTTCAAAGGGTTCATATCTGCAGGTTGTCCGTAAAGATGAACCGCAACAATTGCTTTAGTTTTTTGCGTAATTGCTTTCTCAACTTTTTCGGGATCTATATTATAGCTTTCAGAATGACAGTCAACAAAAACCGGTTTTGCACCGCATAAAGTAGCGCCCCACGCTGATGCAATAAAAGTATTTGCCGGAATAATAACCTCGTCTCCGGGTTTTATACCGGTTGCCCATAAAGCCACATGATTTCCGTCTGTACCGGAACTAAGAGCCACGCAATGTTTCACATCATGAGCTTTGGCAAACTCGGATTCAAAATCAAATACGGCTTTTCCCATTACAAAGGAAGTATTATCTAATATATTTTGTATTGCAGGGTTAATCTCATCTTTAATGGAATTATATTGAACTTTAAGGTCAAGAAAAGGGACTTGCATTTATTTTATATCCTTTATTTTAGAAGTCTTTTTAGTAACAATTTATTTTGTTTAATAAATAAACACAGCTTCGCTTCGTGAGTCACATTTGTTCTCTCTACTAGAAAATTTTAAGAAGATATCTTAAGTGATGTGTTTATATCAAAAATCACTCAGGGGTTTACCCTTTGTAAGAAAATCGCATCCTTTCAGCGATAAATCACTATCACCGAAACAGCCAATATTTTAATAACTCTCTAATAAGCTTTTCCGCATCAATACTTATTAGCAAAATTTTTAATCAATTTATTTTTCATTTCCTACTCAAACAAGTTCTGTACCATCATATACTATTCAAATTTCATCTCTTTTCACATGTTTTTATGTCCCAAACAAGATTCATTTATCATTTTGAGACTAATTTATTCAATTTAATCAGTACTATTCTCAATACTCTGTAAATCGAGCAAAAACATATTTGTCTTTTGGTATTTTAATATACCGGATAAATACAGAATTTTTTTACACTCAGTAAATTCTAATTTTTCCTTCATTTCATTATCTATACTATACACATGGTCTACTTTTTCTACAAAAAATCCCACAAGTTTTTTTTGGACCTCAACAATCAATATTCTAGCATTTTCAGTTCTGTCTTTTTCAGTAAAGCCAAAAGACTTATTTATGTCCATTAAAGGAATTTTAACGGAGCCTAATTCGATATGAGGATTGCTGGAATTTATCTTTTCTTCTTGATTCAATTCCGCTGGATTTATTATCCCGGTTATATCTTGTATGTTAGCACAAAAAACCTGGCCAGAAATTTCAAAAGTTACCAGTCCTTTGATGCTTTGCATGGGTGAGATTTTTTTTTGCATTAAATTTTGTTTTTCCATTTGTCTATTCTTCTCAATAAGCAGGCCACTATTTTTCTTCTCTTATTGAAAAAATTTAAACAATAAAAAAAACGATGGGTACATTTTTTACACTAGGGGTTTAAAAATTATACCCCCATATTATATATTAGCAAAAATCATACTTATTAATTTCCAATATTAAAATAATTACTTGCTATTCCCTAATTTTACTTATTAGTTTCTACGTCTTTATTAATGATCCCTAGCACATATCAATTTATATAAAGATTCACAAAGAAAGGAATAAAGTATTATAATCCTAATAAATTGAAAATTTATGTAACAGAAAGGATTTGTTTACTACGACTGGGAAAGATTATAAAGCGAAATTTTGTTATAAAGCGTTGTTTTGGTAATACCTAAAACTTTACTGGCTTGATTTTTATTCCACTCTACCTGGTCCAATACAAATTGAATATGCTCTTTTTCTGCTTCGGCAAGCGTTTTAAGTGTCCTGGGTTCACTTTTTTTATTATAATAATTAACAAAATTGAAATTTTCTTTTTCTAGAATATTCCCTTTAGCTAATAATACTGCATTCATTAACGTATTTTCCAATTCTCTTACATTGCCAACCCATTCCTGACTTTTTAGCATTTCCATTACATCATATGGAATAATATTAACACTTTTGTGTAATTCAAGATTGATTTTTTTAAGAAAATGGATAACCAATTTTGGAATTTCTTCTTTTCTTTCCCGAAGAGGCGGTACATAAATAGTAAAAATATTCAGCCTATAAAAAAGATCTTCTCTAAACCCGCCTTTTTCAACAAGTTCCAAGAGATTTTTATTTGTTGCAGTTACAATTCTTGCCTGCATCGGAATGGTGTTTTCCCCTCCGACACGCTCAAATTCCTTTTCCTGTATTACTCTTAAAAGTTTAACCTGTAATTGAGGCGATATTTCCGAAATTTCATCCAAAAAGATTGTACCTTTTCCCGCTAATTCAAATTTCCCTTTTTTGTTTCGAGTAGCGCCGGTAAAAGCCCCCATAACATGACCGAAAAGTTCACTTTCCAATAAGGTTTCCGTCAAAGCAGTACAATTAACAGCAATAAAAGGTTCATTTTTAGTTATACCTTCATAGTGGATCATCCTCGTTATTAATTCTTTGCCTGTTCCGCTTTCCCCTTGAATTAAAACGTTTACTCTTGTTGCAGAAACTTTTCCAATCTTTTTAAATATTTCCTTCATCTCATCGCTTTCACCTATCATATGATGTTTAAATTTGTACTCTTCTTCGTTTTCCGAGAGGGCAATTATCATCCTATCGTTATTTTTTTTGCTTTCCAGGGTTTTCTTTACAACAAATTTGATTCGTTTCAATTCATATGATTTATCAAAATAGTCATATGCCCCCATTTGCATTGCTTTGATAATAGAATCGGTTTCATCGAAAGCAGTGATTATAATGACCGCTATCGAATTATCGAATTCCTTAATTTTTTTTAATACAGCCAGGCCGTCAAGATCCGGCATTTTTAAATCTGTTATAACAATATCCGGCATTTCCTTTTTTACAATTGCCAAACCTTCTTCACCGCTGCTGGCAAAATAAACATTCGAAAATGAGGATGATAAAAATAATGCTAAAGTTTCTGCAAATGCCTTATCATCGTCTATAATTAGAATTTTTTCCATACGCAAAATTAACAGGGAAATTTAATTTAAAAATAGTTTCTCCCGGTTTGGAAGAAACCAGTATAATCTCTCCTTTATGTAACTCCAGAATTTTTTTAACTATTGAAAGTCCGAGCCCGGTACCGTTAGACTTAGTTGAAAAGAAGGGTTCGAATATTCTTTCCTTCTGAACTACACCTGTACCGTTATCTTTTATATATATTGAATAAGTCTCTTCATTTTTATCTGCCCAAATTTCTATTATGCCATTGCCAGATACAGCATCAATGGAATTTTCAATAATATTCAAAAACAATGACTGCAGTTTTAAATAATCGCCGGTAATTTTTATATTATCCAAATTATTAATTAATTGAATATTATTTCCATTTATAATTAACGGTAAAAATTCTTTTACTTTTTCAATAAGAGATTTCAACTCTACTTGAATAAATATAGGATTTATCGGACGGGAGAATTCCAGAACATCTTTTACAAGTTTATTTAACCTTTTAACCTCGTCTCGAACCAGGTTTAATGTTCTTTTAATATTTTCAGGAAACTCATCCGATTCATAAAGCAACTCGGTAAAATTCTTAATTGAAGCAAGAGGATTTTTTATTTCGTGTGCTAAATATGCCGACATTTTTCCAATAGTTACCAGCTTTTCCGAATCTCGAAGAAATTCTTCTGTCTTTTTACTTTCGGTAATATTTCTTTGTATTGCCAAAAAGCCAATGATTTCTCCTTTGTAATCTATTATCGGATCTACGGTATCTTCAATAAAAATTTCTTTACCATCTTTTAACTTATTAACAATCTCGTTCTTAATCCTGCTTTTACTTAAAAACGTGTCCCTGTATTCCGTATAAAATTCATCTTCGGCTAATTTGCTTTTTATTATTCGGGGGACTTTTTTTCCCACTACTTCATCCTGTTCAAATCCATACATCTTAGTAAATGCAGGATTGATATATGTTATTATTCCTTTTTTATCCGTAAAGAATATAATCTCCCCGCTCGATTCAACTGCTATTTTAAATTTATTGATTTCCGGATCACCTTCCCGGTCGGGAGTATTTTCTTTAATTGAAATCATAATCTGTTTTTCAGAATATAGAGAAAAGAGAGCTTCAAAAGATATTTCTTTATCTCCCGGTTTTAACCGGAATTCGATTGACGACGGTTTATTTGTATCTATTACTTTCTTGATAATAGTAAAAAATTGTGCTGCAACATTTCCGGGAAAGAAATTTTTAATATTATCTCCATAATCCTTTTCATCCCGGTTAAAGTTTTCCATCATATCAAAAGAAATAAATTCCAGAATTGATCCCCGGTAATTAATTTTAATAAAAATATCAGGTGTTTTCCGAAAATTATTTTTTGATTTTTTTAAGATATCAAACAAAATAGATTCAAATTTACTTAAACCATAAATTTTTTCCGCTACACAGTCAAAGCCGCAGACTTCTCCATTATTATTTTTAATGGAAGATATTTTTAGATGAGTTTCAATCAACGAACCGTCTTTACTGCAAATATTTATTTTGCCGGACCATAAATTATTAATTGCATAATTTATTATTTCTTCCTTTTCATTGGAACCATTTGGACTATCTAATAATTGATAGAACTTTTTAGACAATATTTCATTTTCACTATAATTGAGTTCTTCTAATAGAATTTTATTTGCATAAACAATGTTCTGTTCATTATCTAATATGCATATAAACTGATTACGAAGATTGGTACCGGATTTTAGAGAATTTATTCTTTCGGCAAGTATTTCTTCATTTTGATTCTTTTTTTTATTAATAGAGATGTTCTTCCGAGAAATGTCATAAACTTTTTTCTCCATCTCATCCGCTCCCATTTAGCTCTTTCCGCAGCCTAAATTATTGATACAAATACACAAAGTTAATATACAAATAAAAAGATAAATTATTATCCGGCTTTCTCCCGAAGAATAAAAAGCCGATTGATTACATAATAAAAATTAATAATTTTAATATAAGCTTCAAGTTTCGTCTTTCATATTTTTTAGTTTTTATCGGATTTAATATTAAAAAAATATTAATTAAAATTAATTGCATGTGACTTCTTAAATATGGAAGTATATCTTTGTACGACACGATTATTCCGAATTGCCTGTTCCATTGCTTTTTTGCTGCCTATAATAACCATAATCTCTTTTGCCCTCGTAATAGCAGTGTAAAGCAGGTTCCTTTGAAGCATGATAAAATGTGAAGTTGAAAGAGGCAATATAACACAAGGATATTCACTTCCTTGACTTTTATGCACAGTTATTGCATACGCTAATGTTAATTCATCCAGCTCGGTAAAATGGTATTTTAGGTGTTTGTTATTAAATTCTATAATTATTGAATTCTCCTTTTCATCTTTACCGGTAATAATTCCGATGTCACCGTTGAAAACTTCTTTCTCATAATTATTACGAAGCTGCATTACTTTATCACCTTCTTTGAACTCAGAATTACCTTTTTTAACTAACATCCTTCCGTTATTCAAACCTTTTTGAAGAGTTTTATTTAAATTCAAAGTACCGATTTCTCCTTTATGCATGGGAGTAAGAACTTGAATATCTTGCATTGGATTAAAATTATATTTTGAAGGCAGCCGATAAGTACATAAATCAAGGATTGTTTTACTTACTTCCGAATCATTTTCTTCTTCAATAAAGAACAAATCATTATCAGCAGAATTTGAAAGATCCGGAAACTCTCCTTTATTAATTTGGTGTGCCGTTATTATGATCTTACTTTGTTCTGCCTGCCTGAAAATCTTTGTTAAAGTGCAATAAGGAATTTTTTCGGACTTTATAAAGTCGGACAATACATTACCCGGGCCAACCGAAGGAAGCTGGTCGGAATCTCCGACTAATATTAATGTTGTTTTTTCTCCAATTGCATTTAAAAGGCAATACATTAAAACCGTATCAATCATTGAGACCTCGTCTATAACCAAGAGGTCTGCATCAAGTACATTCTCCTTATTGTACTTAAAAAATTCTCCCGCGGGGCTATATTCCAACAGCCTATGTATGGTTTTCGCATCGCGACCGATTACTTCGCTCATTTTTTTAGCCGCTCTACCGGTTGGTGCCGCCATCAAAATCTTCTTATTCATTTTTTCGTAAATATTAATAATGCCTTTAAGAGTTTCTGTTTTACCTGTTCCCGGTCCCCCGGTTAATATTAATAAATTATTTTCAAGCGACTTCTTAATCGCATTCAATTGTTCTTCGGAAAATTTGTTCTGAATTTTTTTTATCCATTTCAAATTATCCGGGCCGGCATTTCCGGATTTGGATATAAGCTTAACTATTTGTTTTTCAATTTCGTTTTCCGCTTCAACCAAATATGATAGATAAATATTATAATTATTAATTTTTATGCTTTTTTCATTTTCCAATTCAATTAAAGAATCTTCTTGTCTGCTTATTTCCTGATTAAGTAAGTTTTCGCATAAGGGTATTAATTTACTTTCAGGTAAATATGTATGTCCGTAACGTGCAGCCTCCTTTAGAACATGCAAAATCCCCGCCTTTATTCTATTCGGATGATTGTAGCTGTATCCGGCATTTAGAGCAATTTTGTCGGCAAGTTTAAATGCTATCCCCGTTATATCATAAGTTAATTTATAAGGATTATCTTGTATTATTGTTTTTGTTTGATCACCGTAAACTTTAAATATTCTCATAGCTGTTGCAGTAGTTATACCATAGCCTTGAAGAAATATTATTATATCCTTAATCCCTTTTTGCATCTCCCAGCTTTTTTCAATTTTTTTAATTTTCTTTTTACCAAAACCTTTTATTTCCGATAATCGATCAATTTTATTATCCAAGATATCAAATGTTTTCTCGCCGAATTTTTTAACAATTTCCATTGCTGTCTTTTCGCCTATACCTTTAATAATTCCGGAGCTTAAAAATTTAATTATTTCTCCGGATGTTTCCGGATAGAGAAGACTAAAGCTTTCTACATTAAATTGTTTTCCGTATTTGGTATGAGAATTCCAGTTCCCCTTAAGTTCAATTAATTGACCTCTATCCAGTCTAGGTATAAAGCCGACAGCCTTTACGCCGTTTTTCAAATAAAAGATTCCGTAACCTGTATCTTCATTATAGTATATAAAAGTATCAATGCTATCAGAAATAATTTCCATGTTACTTACCAAAAGTGTCTTAAACTCCTGCCGCTTGTTCTTAAAATAGTAAATAAAATTATTAAAGAATTAGAAAGAAAGATACAAAAACCATGTTAACAATAATTTTATTATTAATGTATTTAATAAATCTTTATTTTATTTTAATTAACCACTATTTCTTTATCTGTTAAAAATATTAAGGAACAACAATGAGCAATATAAAAACAAAAAAAGGTATAATTGCAATATTAACAGGCGGCGGGGATGTACCGGGATTAAATCCTGCGATACGTGCGGTAACAATCAGAGCTATCAGGGAAGGATACGTGGTTATCGGAATTAGAAGAGGCTGGGCCGGAATGGTTGATATTATAAGGGATAAGCAGGCCGACAATTCCAATAATTACCAAATCCTAACAGAGGAGATTGTAAATAAAGCCGGCAGAACCGGAGGAACATTTCTTCATACATCCAGAACAAGACCTAGCCATATTCCGAAAGTAAATGTTCCGGAGCATTTAAAAGATAAGTATAACGATGAAATTAATGATTTGACGCCGGAAGTATTAAAAAATTTAGATTTCCTAAATGTTGATTATTTAATACCCGTAGGGGGAGACGATACGCTGAGTTATGCGGTTCAGCTGCATAAAGCCGGAATAAAAGTTATTGCAATACCGAAAACAATGGATAACGATGTTCCCGGAACTGATTACTGTATCGGCTTTAGTACTTGTGTAACAAGAACAATAATGTTAACGCATAGTTTAAGAACATCAGCCGGCTCGCATGAAAGATTTTTAGTTATTGAAGTATTTGGAAGATATGCCGGATTTACGGCACTTTTACCTACAATGGCCGGTGCTGCAAATAGATGTGTTATCCCTGAATATAAATTTAATATCGAATCGTTAACGGAATTAATGGTGGAAGACAGATATACAAACCCAAGCAGTTATTCAGTTGTCCTCGTTTCTGAAGGCGCAATGTTTGAAGGCGGTGAAATGACCTTTCAAAACGAAGAGGAAGATGCGTTCGGACATAAAAAATTAGGAGGGATAGGAGACATAATTTCCAACCAGTTAAAAGAACTATCTCCTAAGTTTAATAAAAACAAAAGGGTAAATGTTATCAATCAAAGATTAAGTTACCTGGTACGGTGCGGAGATCCCGATGCTATAGATTCTATAGTCCCGATGGCTTTTGGAAATCTTGCACTGGATTTAATGTTAAAAGGAACATACGGACGATTGGTTATTCTAAAAGAAGGCCGCTATGGCGATGCACCGATTGATGTTATTACTAGTACAAAGAAAACAGTAAATGTTGAGAAGTATTATAATATTAAGAGATTAAGGCCTCATTATAAAAGTTTTGAATCAAAGCCGCTTTTTATAATGACAAGCGAATGAACCGAGTATTAAAAATTATTACTTTTAAATAATATTTTAAACGAGCAGAACAGAATTTTCGGCATCCTGGAAATAAGTAGGAACCTGTTTGTCGGCTTCTGCTTCAATCAGCCATATACCGTTATCGAGCAAATACCTGAACTGGTACTCATTATTTTTTTCGAGTTCAACCGTAAGCATAAATGCACCATCACTTTTACGTTTTTTCATAGGCGTAGATTCTGTATTCCAATCATTAAAATCACCTACTAGAAAAGCTTTTTTGTGTTTTTTTGCTATTTCTTTGGGAATTTTAAATGTGACTTTGCACGATTTTTTTTCAGGATCATATTTTTTTCTAATCCCCATATTTTCCTCCAAATAATAGTAAAATGTAAACTTTATTATTTTGAGTTATTTTAACATTTTCGTAAAATAAATATACTTTTCCTAAATGAACAGGTTTATTAACTATTTTCATTGGAAATGCTTAAATATTAAAAGTTAATTCCCTGTTTACTTAAAATCTGTCTATTACTATTAAATATAAAAATTTTTTCAAAAAATTTCTCTGCTAAAAATCATTCAAATGCTTAAAATTCAAATATTTATCTAAATTTTTCATAATATTAAACGATTAATGAAAATTATCTATCTTTTTAAATAAATAGATTCCCCTAACAATATATTTTTTAATAAGATAACCCCTAGACTATCTATATACGGAATTATTAAAAGGAATGAAACCGAAATCTATTTTTCATTATCACTATTACTTAAACCAGCCAAATAAGTTAATAATTGTCTTTTCTAACTTTAAGCTAACTGCCATATCACATTAATATAAAAAGCAAATTAAAGTAATTGACAATTCATAAAAAGAAAATTACATTACAATAAACGGATATACTATTTCACTCATTAAATAATTTTTAAAATATTATCATTCTTCAAAAGCTAAACATCTTAGGATTTAACGGTTGTTTTATAGATATGCGAATATTTTATATCAATCCAACCTCTATCTTAATCTTTTTTTTCGTTTAACAGTAAAGAGGAAATTTTAATTAACTTAAAATAATTTATGAATGGCAACGACTCAATTTCCTGTCTTAAGTTCAAAACCTAAAATAATTATGTTGAGAATATTTTATTTACTAAAATAATTAAGGAGGAATTATGAAATCGAAAGGCTCTAATAAAAGAAATGACAGGCGGATTAAAGAAAGAAGGAAAGATACATACAAAAACCTATCGGCAATACCGGAGAACGCCGTTTGTAAAGGTTGCGGAGCCACATTTATCAATGGACATTGGACTTGGAAAGTAAAAGAACAACACTTTTACGAAACTATCTGTCCTGCATGTAAACGAACTGAAGACAATTATCCAGCCGGACTAATAGAAATTAAAGGGAAATTTTATAACGAACACTCGGATGAGATATCCAACCTTATAAAAAATACAGAGAAGCTTGAAAAAAATGAACGGCCTTTAGAAAGAATAATGTTCATAAAAAAAGAAATCGGCAGTATAATTGTAACAACAACCGGTATACATATAGCAAGAAGAATCGGGGAAGCTTTAAGAAGATCATACCAGGGACTCTTTTCATTTCAATACGGTCAGGGTGAAAAGAGTATAAGAGTAGTATGGGAAAGACAATAATTTTTTCAAATGTATTACCTATTAATATATTTATTTAAAGAAAACATAAATATTTGTGCGCAGTCAATTTTGATTGCGCATAATTTTTAAATAAATAGCCTCAAGCTATCCACAAAATTTCTGCACATATATACACATACTTAAAAGAACTATTCGATATAATAAAATGTTATTAGGATAAAAATTTTTTGTCGGAGTAATAATAACAACTATCATCATTTATCTCCAACCATCATAATTTACTATCCGTTTGTTTCTGAATTTTTATATTCAACTCGAGCTTAAACATATTTTTCATAAACATACAATGGTGCTATCATGAAAAAGCAACATATAATACCGGCTGTTGTTTTTTTCGCATTTATTGTTACAACATTATCTTTTGCGGAAGGGAATAAATTATCCAAAACAAATTCCAACTATAATATTATTGAAGCGAACTATCTGGAAGGATTGAAATCGGATAATATAGGACTGCGTATGAGCTGTGCTTATTTCCTGGGAGAAATTAAATCTGCAAAAGCAGTTATTCCGTTAATGCATATGCTGAATACCGAAGAACATGAAGGAGCAAGGATAATAGCGGCCTGGTCACTCGTAAAGATCGGAGATTCGAGAGGCATTTACCTGGTTAAGAGGCAGGGTGAGCAATGTAAAGATTGTTCGGTTAAATCAATGTGCCAATATTTTTATAATCATTTTAATCTAACAACCAAAGGGAAATTAGATCTGGAGTAATTCGTCCTGCGCATATTTATATAAGGGTATTTTATTATTAAGAGCCGTTTATTTGCGGCTCTTAAAATTGTGGTTTTGAAAGTATAAATTTAGTGAAGGAAATTTTTAAGAAAAATTTATCTTGATTAGATCAAAATGCTATAATGATTAATACCCGTAAAAAAAGTATTTAATTTTTTGAGAAACGATTAAAGACATTTTATCTCCCCTTGTAGTTGAGTAGGGTTGAATTCCCATATAAAGGAATATTTTTTCACTTTCAGATAAAACAAATTTTTGAATTAATTTTAATGCGAATCCGTGCGAGATTATACCTACGGTATCAATTTGGTCCTGTGTTAACCAAGCAATATCTCCAGGCTCTGTACCGAGTAATGCCGAATCTATAAATACAACAGCCTTGGCTTCCGTCATTAAAATTTGCTGAAGATAGTTTTCCGGGTTGGTTCCTGCATTGATAAACTGAGAATATGTATACTCAGTCAGATCTTTCAATAGTCGGATAAAATATAATCCGGCAGCATCATCCGTCCTGTATAAATTGCCCATACCTACAAACAGTATTTCTTCGGGATGAAATTTTGAAAGTTTATTCCTTAAATCTTTCAAGGTCATCTTTACTCCAGGTTAGGTTAATTAGACTTATCCGAATTATAGTTTGAAATATTTATTGAATATATATAAAAATAAGCTTTTTAAATTATAATTTCTGTGCGAAATTCCTCTTTTATAAAGAAAAATAAAAAAGGTTTAATACATCGGCAATACTAATTTATTTTTATAATTATTTTGAAATAGTATCGTACAATAAAACCATATATTCACATTTAAGATATGTACAATTACAGAGAATTGGGTTATTACTATCGGTAGGAAATAACAATTATTCCCCATCCCAATATTCTTCCCCGTTTTTCCCTATATAACCCCATGCCCCATCATAAAAGACACGGGCAATACCATTTTCAAAAAATGTCGCGCTTTTATATTTAAAAGGAATTACAACCTTTCCTAATTTATTTATGAAACCCCATTTATTATCTTTTTTTACCGCCGCAAATCCTTCATGAAAATTATCTTCTCCACTATATACTATTGGGATAACAACTTTTCCTGTAGTATCTATAAAACCGAATTTCCCTCCCAATCCTACCCTAGCCATTCCTTCATTAAAAGAATTTGCTGAAGTATATTTTAATTCGGTGATTAATTTTCCTTTTCGATTTATATACCCAGCATTGTTGCCTTTCCAAACACAGCACAAATTTTCATGGAATGCATAAACATTATTGTATTGAGGCTTTATTATAATGTCTCCCTTTAAATTAATAAAGCCGTATAATTTATTTGACTCTATTGCGGCTAATTTTTCACTGAAAGCAGAAACATAATCGAAAATATTCGGTATAACAAGATCGCCTTTTATATTTACAAATCCCCAGAAATTATTTAGTCTAACAGCCGATAGTCCGTCACTAAACATATCTGCATATCTAAATGGAATTTGATCATATATAATTTTTATAACCTCTTTTCCCTTTATATTAATAAAACCTCCTTTGTTGCCTATAAAGGCCCCTGCCAACCCGCTTTTAAAACTATATACTTTTGAAAAGATTAAAGGAATTACCTCTTTACCAGTGGAATCTATAAACCCCCATTTATTTCCTTTATTTACTGCGGCAAGTCCTTCATAAAACGAATAAACATTATCATATTTAGGTTTTATAACTATTCTGCCGTTAGTATCAATAAAACCCCAAAGTGATTTTTTTTCTATACCTGCTCGTCCCCCTATCATATCATAAATGTCTTGGTATATAGGCTTGGCAATAAATTCGCCTTTCTCATTTATCAGCCCGTGTTTGCCGTTCAGCACTACTTCAGCAAAACCGTTTGCATATTTATAAACAAATTGAAATTTAACAGGTATTTTAATTTCTTTTTTAGAATTACAAAAGCCCCACTTTTTACCCTTCCGAAACGGTATAAGCCGGGGCTGCGCAAAATTTATTGTTACAAAAGAAAAAATAAGAGAGAAAGATAAAATTAATCGCATCTGCTAAGTCTTCTAAAAATCATTACTAGAAAAATTACAAAAAGAAAGCCGGCATTTCAAAATGTCGGCTAATAATATATAAACACAATCTTATACAAAAAAGATCTGATACTATTTCATTAATATCATTTTTTTTATCGATGTATATTCACCTGCTTTTAATCTAAATAAATATATACCGCTTGATAAATTATTCCCCTCGAACTTTATATCATATTTCCCCGCACTCTTGTTTTCATTAACCAATGTTTGTATTACTCTTCCGGTTATATCATAAACCTTTAAAGTTACAAACTCATTTTGAGGAATTTGATAGCTTATGGTGGTTGAAGGATTAAACGGGTTGGGATAATTCTGATCTAGTTTGAAATTTTTAACAATATTCCCTTTGTACTTTTCCATTATACCGGTTACAACTTCCGACAGCGGCCTTCTCCATATTTCTCCATCCAGAGCACCGGCAAATAATGTAGAGCCATTAACAGCAAGACAATAAGTATATCCATCTGTCAACCCGGAATCGGCCGGAGTCCACAATCCTCCCGTATTCATTGAAGCAAATACTCCTTGTCCGGATGTCGCTACTATCAAATTAGGATGGATTATTATTAAAGCACGAATGTAAGTATTCGTCAAACCATTATTCTCTAAATTCCAGCTGAATCCGCCGTCTAAACTAATGTATACCCCATCATCATTTCCCAAATATACATTGGATCCGTCTGCAGCTACCGAATAAATAAATAATTTATTTATACCTTTGTTACTCTGCGTCCAGCTCGCCCCCATATCATCGGACAAATATACTCCACCGCCCCATGTTCCGGCATATAGACGAGTATCCTTTACACCAAGAGTTCTTACATTCTTATTTGCCAATCCATAGTTTACTTCTGACCAAGTTTCGCCGTTATTATTAGACTGAAAAACTCCGCCTCCGAAAGTGCCCACAAAAAGATTGGTATCTATAACGGCAAATGAATAAACGTTTAGATTAGTCAGCGAAGGATCCGAACTTTTCCAGCTTTTCCCATTGTCGGTTGAGCTAAAAACTCCGCTTCCATAAGCACCAACAAACAAAGTATTATTATACATTATAATAGCTGTAATATCAGATGTAGTTAATCCAGTATCAATATACGCCCAGTTGCTGCCGTTGTCTGAAGAGAAATAAAGGTTTCCTCCAAGTGTACCGGCATAAATGTTAGAACCGTCAGAATATAAAGTGTTAACTCTGCCGGGCAAGGCTCCGTGAACACCAGGCGGATTTGGAAGAACAGACATCGTCCATTGTGCAAAAACTTCATTTGAATATAAAGCTATTATGCCTATCAGTATAAATAGTAAAAAATTTCTTTTCATTTTGATTACCCAGTTTCTTTAAATAAATTTTTAATTGCTTTACTCTGTTTTATAACAATAAATATTTTTAATTAATCGAAATCATTTTAACAAAATCATTTTCTTAGTTGAAGTAAATTCACCAAATTTTAATTGATAAAAATATTCTCCACTTGAGAGATTTAAACCGTTAAAACTAACTTCATAAATTCCTGGACCCAGTTCACTATTAATCAATGTTGTTATTTCTCTTCCCAGAGTGTCATATACTTTTAAAGTTATATTTCGAGTTGAGGAAGTATATTTATTATTAATATTTGGAATTGAAAATTTTATTTTTGTTGTTGGGTTAAACGGATTTGGAAAGTTCTGATAAACTTTAAAATCCGAAGGGACGGCATAATTTAATTTATTAATAGTCGATACTGAAGTATTAGTGAAAAAACCCGAGACAAAAACAAGCGGCGCATTCCAATTTATAGCAATTTCATTTGAAGCGTAACTATCTTGACTATCTAGATAACACAGTTCAGGCGGAGTTTTGCTGGTATATGCGGAAGTAAGTGCGGCATCCTCTAAATATTGATCAGGCCCCCCGGCCATTAAACCTGGGACAGGATTTAAAACCCCGTCAGAAGCAGATGGCCTATGATGAGGGTGCATCGGAGAGACACTTCCGACTCCAGTTACATAAGATATGTTATTACCATTAAGTCCTAAAATATAATTTAATTGTTCAAGAGCAGAATTATAGTAATTAATATTATCAGTTTGATTATAGCCCATTATTAAGATAATAGCCCTGTTAAGAACTTTGGAATTACTTCCCCAGTAAAATTCACCGGGTTTTAAATCTACATTTAAATAATCTTTACTGCTAATCGAAAGATATTTAGAGCACAGATTATTTAAAGAAATACTTAAGTTATTTTTAACAAATTCATTAATGTTAT
>CAZHBJ010000066.1:0-17254 GCA_964530445.1 uncultured Ignavibacteriaceae bacterium | reverse complement strand
AGTCGGTGCCGGGGTGGCCGCGGTAGTACATGCGGTACGTGTCGCCGTCCTTGACGATGATGTGAAAATCGCAGCCGTCCCCCTCCCACGGCGCGTCGTGGACCATCACGACTTCTCTGGCCTGCGGATGGTGCAATTTCAGCTTCAGCAAATTCTCTCGCGGTTTGCTGAATCATTAATTGATCTTCGGTAAAATCGAAATTCATCAATCCTCCAGAAAGGTTGTTTTGGAGTTAATTTTATGGATAACTTTTGATTATCCTACCAATTAAGCTACTCAAAGAATACTGAAATTTCAATGTAATTGATTGATAGAGATAAAGTGTTTTTTACAACATAGAGTGAAACACCTTTTTGAACCGGCATAGACTCAAACCTGTGGCGTAAAGTATGGAAATGGATTTTATCATTTAGTTTTAATTTCCTAACTATTTCTGAGTGGCTTACTAATTGACCCATGGTAAAGCATCGTCCCTCTTTTATGGTAAAAACTATTTCAATTAAATTATGATAGGCTAACTAAATGGAAAGGAAAATGAAAGATTTTTTAGGGGTACTGCAGAAGAAATTTTAAACACCTCAGAAAAACAGAATCTGAAAGGGGAGTATGTTCTGATTTTAAATAATACTAAGAATTAGTACCAGTAAAAACCGATAACAACTATCTTTGTATTTGATAAGATGCCATAGATTTTTTTCATCATATGAAAATATAAAGATTTTTAGGAAGTAAAGGATAAAAAGAAATGTTAAAAGTTGTTAAAAAAAAGAGATGAAAAATATATTAAGTATTTTTTAAAATCTTTCACTTCAATGCGAGCAGCGCCACATTTTCAATATGATAGGTATGCGGAAACATATCCACCGGACGAATTTTAACCAGCTTATAATTTGCATTAATAAATAATTTTATATCTCTTACCTGTGTGGTTGGATTGCAGCTTACATAAACAATCTTATCAGGGTTCAACTTAATAACATCGTCGACAGTATTTTGGTGCATGCCGCTTCTCGGCGGGTCTAAAATAACTACATCGGGTTTAGGAAGATTTTTATCTTCAGTAATAGGTAAAAATGATTTGTATAAGTCGGTTTGTATAAAATGAACGTTCTCAATCTTATTTATGTTCTTATTTTCTTCTGCATCTTTAATAGCGGATTCAACGGTTTCAAGTGCATAAACTTCTTTTGCTTTCCCGGAGATAAAAATTGAAATAGTCCCGGCGCCGGAATAAAGATCATAAACTGTTTCATTCCCGGTTAACTCTGCAAAATCAAGTGCAGTTTGATAAAGCTTTTCAGCCTGAAGTGTATTTGTCTGGAAAAATGAGTTTGCACTTATTCTGAAATTGTAATCCCCGATTGTATCGTAAATAAATCCGCTTCCGAAATAGACTTTTTCATAATCGCCCGTTGCTACTGCGGCTTTTTTTAAGTTAATATTATTAATTAAAGTGGTTATTTGCGGAACCTGCTTAATCAAGAAATCAGTATACTCTTTCATTGAATCATTATTCTCTTCCGAAGTTACAAGATTTACCATAAGATCATTCGAATGATGTGATGTTTTAATGACGAGATTTCTTAAATAACCGGAGTGAGTTTTAGTAGAATAAATAGGAATATTTTTCTCTTTAAAAAATGATCTGGTAAGGTTCAATATTTTATTACTTAATTCGGACTGAAGAAAGCATTCATCGATATCCAGAACTTTATCGAAAACATTGGGAACGTGCAAGCCTAGCGCAAAGCTTCTGTCGATTTCCTTGCCGGAATTAATCTCTTCAACTGTCAGCCATTTTTTATCTGAAAAAGAAAATTCCATTTTATTACGGTAAAAGAATGTTTTATCCGAAGGAATTATTTCTTCAACTATAAAATCTTCAAATCCGCCTAACTTTCTGAATATCTCTTCAACCTGTTCCTTCTTGTATTTTACTTGAACGGAATATTCAAGACTCTGCTGTCTGCATCCGCCGCATGTGCCGAAGAATTTGCATCTTGGCTCCGTTCTAAAACTCGAGGGTGAAATAATTTCTATTGCTTTGGCTTCTGCGTATGATTTTTTAATCTTTCTAAGTTCTGCTTTTATTTTGTCGCCCGGATAGGCTCCCTCTACGAATATAACATATTTCGATTTTTGTACGGACAATTCATTATTAACCGGATTAGACTGTGCATTCCCTTTTTGAATCTTTGCAACGCCTTTCCCTTCAAATGCATATTTCTCAATATCTAATTCTAGTATTTCGCCTTTTTTCACTGCTTTGCCGCTTTCAATATTAACATCTTAAATCCGATATGATCATTCCCGCCGAGCTTTAAGTATGCGTTGGATTCGTGACTCAGTTTATTTAAGAACTTTTTGTGATAGCTTTTTTCCTGTTCGGTTAAACTATTTGCTTTATTTTCCAAAAGATTAGTGCTCATTTTATAAAAATCTTTAAGAGTATGCGAAAGATCCTGCATAAATATTATTTCAAAATTTCTATCCGTATAATATTTTTCCAAATCATCAACAAACAGAGGAACAATCCCGGAACTTTCCCAGATATCTTGAACAAACAAAGGAGGATTTTTAGTATAACTTATGTTTTCTCCCACGCAAAAGTATCCCTCCGGCTTAAGAATTCGTTTAACTTCTTTTACAATTTTATTTCTTTGTTTATTTGAAATGGATGCTTGTGCATAAACCAGATCAAAATTTGAGTCCTTGAAATCAGTATTCTCAAATTCCATCATTTTTACTGAAATTTGTTTCTCTTTGGAAAGATATAATCTTACATTCAGCAGAGAATCATTGTCTTCAACAATTATCGTCACTTCCGAAGCACCGTTATGCAATAATAATTTTGAAATCTCTTCACAGCCGGAGCCCAGTACAAGAATTTTCATGTTTTTAATATCAACATGACTTAAAAGAGATAGAAACTGCTTATCTGTACCGGGAAGAAAATATTTTATGTCCATTTTTAATTTTTTTATTTAACAGCAAAGTTATAAAATAATTGTTTCTTATCCATTTCTAAAAATGGGGATAGTGTGCTAATTGTTGAAATTAATAACGGATAAGTCATCCCTCGACCCTGCCTGCCGGTAGGCAAGTCCGCTCGGGATGATAATTTAAATTCATTTGCCATGGTGAGCGAAGTCGAACCATGAATTAGAAAAGCAAATCAGGACACCATTAAATGAGATAATTGAAGTTCATTTCCAGATAATTAAATAACTAAAATAAGTGTGATATAACCTGGCTGTTGACGAGCTTTCGTTGCCTTTCAAAACAAGTTAAGTTATTTTTATAAATAAAAATAGAAAATCATATAGAGGAAATAATGAAAACTCTTCTAACCTTACTTCTATTACTCCCTTTCGTTCTAATTGCTCAAGCCAAACATCCTTTAACCGTAAGTGATTTATGGGCAATGCATAGGATCGGTTCATTTGTGCTTTCGCCAAACGGCAAAACAATTGCATTTGATGTAACTACTTACAATATGGATGCTAATAAAGGAACCACATCTATTTATCTGGTTAATGCCGACGGCAGTAATCTTCATCAATTGAGAAAATCCGACAAGAGTGCGTCAAATCCGAAATTCTCTCCCGATGGAAAAAAGATTGCTTATTTAATGGATAATCAGGTACATACTTGTAATTTAGATGGTTCCCATGATGTCCAAGCCACCCATCTTTATACAGGTGTTGATGATTATAGATGGTCAAGCAATGGAAAACAGTTTTTACTGGTTTCGTCTGTTTATGCTGACTGCGGTACACAAGCATGCAACAAGAAAATTGATAAAGAGAAAAAGGAATCAAAGGTCGATGTGCGGGTTCTTACTCACTTAATGTTTAGAGAATGGAATCACTGGCTGAACGGGAAGAGAAGTCATTTGTTTTTATTTGATACCGGATCCAAACAATACTATGATTTGAATTATAAAATGCACAATGATATGCCGCCGCTTGATTTGGGAAGCGATAACGATTTTAATTTTTCACCCGATGGCAAATTCGTTGCATACACAATGAATCCCGATACCGTAGTTGCAAACAGCACTAATAATGAAGTTTATCTTGTAAATCTTGCCGATGTTAAGAAAGATGAAAAAGCACCGGCAAAAAAAATATCCGAGAGTAAAGGAAATGACAACCAGCCTGTATTTTCACCCGACGGGAAATATGTTGCTTTTACTTCTATGCTGGTTCCCGGTCATGAATCTGCACAGTCTTATTTGGTTTTATATAACCGTACAACCGGAAAATTAAAAAATTTAACAAAAGGATTTAACAGATCCGTTTCCGAAATAGTATGGTCGCCGGATTCCAAAACAATTTATTTTACTGCTAATAATGAAATCTTCAACTCTGTTTATAAGATTGATATTGCCACAGGTAAAATAAAATTGATATTAAAAGATCACAGCAATACTAATATTGTCGTTTCTCCTGACGGCAAGACGATTTATTTTAAACAGCAGAAATCAACAAAGCCCTATGAAATATTTTCTATGAATACGGACGGCAAGAATATTAAAGAAATTACGGATTTAAATAAAAAAATATTAGCTAATGTTGAAATGATTCCTCTGGAAACTTTTTGGTGTAAAGGTGCGGATGGAAAAAATGTTCAATCAATTTTAGTTAAGCCGCCGTTCTTTAATCCCAATAAAAAATATCCGATGATATTTTTAATTCACGGAGGACCTCAGGGGCACTGGGAAGACGATTTTCATTACAGGTGGAATACCGAATTGTTTGCTTCAAAAGGTTATGTAGTTATTGCACCAAATCCCACAGGCAGCACTGGATACGGACAGCCTTTTACGAATGCTGTTTCAAGAGATTGGGGCGGAAGACCGTATAAGGATTTGATGGATGTATATGATTACGCTGTAAAAAACTTTAAATATATTGATAAAAAAAATACATTTGCTGCCGGTGCATCTTACGGCGGATATATGATTAATTGGATTGAAGGTCATACCGACCGTTTTAATGCTCTCGTTTCACACGACGGAGTTTTTAATACTATTAGCATGTGGGGAACTACCGAAGAACTTTGGTTCCCCGAATGGGAATTTAACGGAACCCCATGGACAAATAGAGCATTGTATGAAAAATGGAATCCGCAAAGATTTATACAAAATGCTAAAACGCCTATGCTGATTGTTGAAGGTAATCATGATTATAGAGTATTTCAAGATCAGGCTTTTCAATTATTTACTTCTTTACAAAGATTAGGTGTACCTAGTAAAATGTTATTTTATAACGATGAGTATCACTTTGTTGTTAAGCCTCAAGATGCCCGGTTCTGGTGGGACTCGATTTTTAAATGGTACGATCATTATAAAAAATAGGAGGGGTTATGGAAGATAAAGATGTAAATGTTGAAGGATTGGAAGAATTAGATGAGCTGGACTTCGGCGGAGAGACCGAAGAAGATATTAATAAGAAAATAGAATATGTTGAAGAAAATCTTTGGACAAAACTTGAACGTGTAGGTAAAAAGATTTCCTTTGCAAAAGATATTCTTGCATTGGTAAGATATATGCGCGACTCGCAGGTATCATGGCATAGAAAAGCGATTGTCGCTGCCGCATTAATTTATTTTATCTCTCCGATCGATGCTATCCCGGATGTTACTCCGCTTATCGGATACCTGGATGATCTTGGTGTTATAACCGCATTGTTGAAATATTTGGGACACGAATTGATACCGTATTATGATCCTTCTTATCATGCTTAGTTCTCTTTCTAACTAACAAGAATCAAATAAATTAATGGGTTGCAGGAATAATTTTCCTGCAGCCCATTTTTATAATATTAAAATAGACAAGGAAATAACTAATGAATTTTATTGTGAAAGAAAGTGAAATCTTATTTAAAGGAAAAGTCTTCGATCTTAAAGTCGATAAAATAGAATACGACAGCGGTAATCCCGGAATAAGAGAAGTAGCCATACATCCAGGCGGTGCCGTAATTGTTCCTATTTTAAATAGTGGGAAGATTATTATGGTAAAACAATTTCGTTATCCGCTTCAGCAGACAATTTTTGAATTACCTGCCGGTAAATTAGATAAGGATGAAGATCCCTATGTTTGTGCAGTTAGAGAATTGGAGGAGGAAACCGGGTATAAAGCAGGAAAGGTTGAAAAATTGGGAGCGATCTGTACATCTCCGGGTTTCTGCACTGAAATTTTGCACATCTATTTAGCTAAAGACTTAACCCCGGGTAATCATAACCGGGAAGAAGGTGAATACGGAATGGAAATATTTGAATTTACCTTTAGTGAAATTCATGAGAAAATTTTTAATGGGGAAATAATGGATGCTAAAACTATTTGCGGAATTCACCTCGCAGAGGGTAGAATAAATGAATATTTAAAATAGATAATTTGCTTGGCGCACCGTCCTTAATTATTTTTGCACAAAGAATGGAGTACATCTTGAGGCTTTTATTAATTAAAATTATTGCAATTTTAAAAAGTAGTTTTTTCCTAGTGCGTCCGGGTTCATATTTGGGTTTTCTGGCATCCCCATTCCTTTTTGCTAGTAATTCATTAAAATTATCTAAATGGATAACGATACAAAGAAAAAAAAAGTTAGGGTTTGATGACTTTTATAAAATATCCAGGAATTATGAAGACCGATTTAAGCTTCATCAATATGTTGTTGAAACTGAGAAACTTGAAGAAGTACAAATTTTTTATTTGGAGTTTGGAGTTGCTGCCGGTAAGTCGTTTAGCTGGTGGTTATTGAAAAATAAACATCCGGAATCCAGGTTTTTCGGTTTCGATACGTTTGAAGGTCTGCCGGTAGACTGGGGAATTTTTAAAAAGGGAGAGATGGCGCCCGATCAGCTGGAATTCCAGGATAAAAGATACCAGTTCGTTCGCGGGCTTTTTCAGGAAACTCTGCCCGGATTTATAAAAACTAATTCCTTTGATAAGAAAATTAAAAAAATTATTCATTTGGACGCAGATTTATTTTCATCAACTTTATATACGCTAACTACAATTGCCGAACATTTAAATCCGGGCGATATATTAATCTTTGACGAATTTTGTGTGCCTAATCATGAGTTTTTTGCATTCAATATTTTTAAGGAATCATATAATTTTAAATATGAAACAATTGGAGCCGTTAACAACTATCTTCAAGTAGCTTTAAAAGTAACCGGATAATTTTTTCAAAATTAATTATGATAATTATAAAACAAAAAACTTGATACTTTAATTCGAGTTGGTTAAACCTCAATCAAAAATCAAGTTTAATTAGCCTCAATAGATTTGGCTTGAATATGTTAAAATCATTGCTAGTAAAAGACTATGCGCTCATTGAGCAGATAAACATTGAATTTGATAAAGGCCTGAATATAATTACCGGTGAAACAGGTGCCGGCAAATCTATTTTAATCGATGCAATGAGTCTGCTTCTGGGGGAAAGGGCTTCTAACGAGGTTATAAGAAAAGGAGCTGCCAAATCGATTGTTGAAGGGATATTTGATATTGAGGGGAATAAAAAAGTAAAAAAAATCCTGGAAGAAAATGAAATAGAAGTTTTTCCCGAACTGATTATGAGAAGGGAAATTTCAGCTAGAGGCTCCAACCGCTGCTTTTTAAATGATACGCCTGTTTCTTTATCGGTAATTAAAGATGTAGGGAATCTGCTTGTCGACCTGCACGGACAGCATGAACATCAATCATTACTAAGAACCGAAACGCATATTGATTTCCTGGACGAGTTTGGTAGTCTGGAGAGTAATTTAATTAATTATAAAACTCTATACGATTCTTTAATAAAGCTGGACGGTGAACTGAATTCATTAAAGAAAAAAGAACTATCTATCAAAGAGAAAAAGGATTTTTATGCTTACCAGATAAAGGAAATAGATGCGGTTTCACCGGAAGAAGATGAAGAAGAAAAACTTAACAGTGATTTAAATATTCTTGAAAATTCCGAAAAGCTTATGGAACTGACTTCCGGAATTTATGAAGCATTATATGAATCGGAAAATTCCGTAAACGACAGGCTTGCAAAAATTGAGAATGAACTTTTAGAGCTTAATGAAATTGATAAATCATTTACGGAAATAAAAGGTGATTTTGAAACAGCAAAGACCTTGATAAATGAAATTTCCAAATTTATAAGGGATTATAATTCCCGGATAGATTTGGATCCCGACAATTTGGAAGCAATTAGAGATAGATTAGGTTCTTTAAATTTACTAAAGAAAAAATACGGCGGGACAATAAAATCGGTTATTGAACATAGAAATAAAATCGGTGAAGAATTCGATCTGGCGGAAAATTATTCCGAAAGAATTTCGGATCTCGAGAAAAATATAAGTGAATTAAGAAAAAAATGCGGAGAAGCTGCCGAAAATCTATCACAAAAGAGGAAAACAATTGCTAAAAAAATTCAAAAAGAAGTTAAAGACGTTTTAGGCGATTTAGGAATACCGAACTCGGTCTTTGAAGTTAAAATAAATCAAAAGTCTGCAGATAAGAAAACCGGAAACTATATTATTGTTAACGGCAAACCATTTGAATTTAATTCATCCGGTTATGATGAAGTGGAATTCTTTATTTCTACAAACCAGGGTGAAGATACAAAACCTCTTGCCAAAGTTGCTTCAGGCGGAGAGATATCCAGAATTATGCTGGCATTAAAAACAATTCTTGCTAAAAACGATAAACTGCCTTTATTAATTTTTGATGAAATAGATACCGGTGTAAGCGGAAGAGTTGCGCAGAAAGTTGGGAATTCATTAAAGTCGCTTGCATCATTTCATCAAATAATTTCCATAACTCACTTACCCCAAATTGCAGGTTTAGCAGATCAACATTATGCCGTTGAGAAGAAGCAGATTGAGAATAGGGTTATTAGTTCAATTAGAAAATTAAAAAAGGAAGAGCGGATTAAAGAAGTAGCAAAATTGATGAGCGGGGAAAAAGTTACCGAAGCAAGTTTGGAAGGAGCGAAAGAATTAATGGGATTTTAAAGTTGCTCTTATTCAACTATTTTATTAAAATAGGGTAAAGCGGTATTTATTTAATCTTTTTTTAATTTTCACAGGAAAAAAAAGATTTAATTGGGGAAGCATCACGGTTGGCACTTATTTTGATTATAAATAACTAAATTATTCAGATATTATTAAGCGGATTATAATTTATTTAATAGAGAGGATCGATAATGAGAAAAAGCTTCTGTGTATTATTTTTTTTATTACTTGCCGTAAAGCCTTCCTTTTCACAGCAGGATCAATTTGCAAGCTTTGCTGAGAACAATATTAACGGATATGCACAACCTTTTGTTACAAGCCTCGGCGTAGGTCTAAATTCGGGTGGATTCTATACTGCTTATGTTCCCAGATTGTTCGGATTTTCAATAAGTTTTAGAGCGATGTATATTTTTATTCCTAATGATCAAAAAACTTTTACTCCGACTTTACCTGCCGGATATACAGCTAATGAACCTACGGCAACTTTTTGGGGAAGTAAAACAGGTACATCATATACAGGACCGAACGGATACCTGCCCAGCACAGGCGGTATTAATAAATCCGGTGTACCATTTTATATGCCGCAAATTACGGGAAGCTTATTAGGTACGGAAATATTAATCAGATATTTGCCACAGCTAAAAGTAGGCGATAAAAATTTAAATTATTTCGGTATTGGTATAAGGCATAGTATTAGTCAATACATTCCTCTAATACCGTTAGATTTGGCCGTACAAATTCTCTATAATAAATTAAGCGTAACCGATTTAATTGATGCAAATAGTTTTGCTGTTAACGGCGAAGTAAGTAAAACACTTGGAATGTTTACAGCATACGGAGGAATTCAATACGAATCTTCCAAGTTCGATTTAACTTATACATTGAACGGTGATCCTAGCAGTCCCGACCCGTCGCTTCGGCAAACAAGAGTAATTAATGCAAGTATAAAAGGCAAAGATAATTTTAGGGTAATTCTTGGAGCTTCGGTAAAACTTGTAGTAGTTGTATTCAACGTAGATTATAATATATGCTCGCAATCGGTTTTAACGGGCGGCTTATCACTTGATTTTTAATAAGGAAAAAGAAATGAAAAAATATTTATTAAAATCTTTTGCAGTTGTAATTGCATTGACTTTATTTTCTTTAAATGGATGTATTTTAGATTCATTTAACTCTTTTACGCAAAATGTACCGATTACGGAAAAATTTGTCATTAACAATAATCTTACTTCTACCACTCTTACTCAGGAAGTATCTTTGGATTCATCATCGATTTATCAGAATTATCAAGATAAAATTGAAAGTATTAAACTTCTCCGCGCAGAGTACAGAACGGTTAGTGTAACTCCATCCGATTTAAGCGGAAATATAGAATTTACTTTAGCCGATAATAACCATAATACATTATTTTATATCTCACTTGGGAAATTAACTCCGGCAAATTTTCAAAAGACTCCTCTTGAATTTACATTAACCGGCTCTCAAATAGAAAAAGTGAATTCTTATTTATCGATGTTATCGAATAAAACTTTTTTTGCAACCATTTCCGTTACCAATATTCAATCTTCTTCTCCGGATTATGAATTAGTCGGCGCAGTTGATGTCCTTTTCGAAATGGAAACTAAGCTCTAATAATCGATTAAAATTTCGCTTAAAGACCTGTGTAGTTATGTACTGCATAGGTCTTTTTATTTTTGTATACTTACCGTTAAAAATTACCTTATTCGGCTATTTTAAATTAGCACTTCATAAGTTTTTAATTATATGTGAAAAATGTATTGAAAGACTCGGCTTTATATATTCATATTCCGTTTTGCGATCATAAATGCATATACTGCGATTTTTATTCGATTATAACAACGGATAATATCTCCAATTTTCTATCAGCTGTTAGAAAAGAGATAAAGCATTATTCCAGAATTTATTCCGGCGGCCGTATCTTTTCTTCAATTTATTTCGGAGGCGGTACGCCGTCTTTAATGATGCCGGATTATTTAAAAGAAATAATTTTAGCCCTAAGAGATAATTATCAAATCAGCAGTGATGCGGAAATTACAATGGAAACTAATCCGGGCACAATCGATAAGAATAAATTAATAGAATTTCGAAAAGTCGGGATTAACAGAATAAGTATCGGCATTCAATCTTTTCACGATGATGAATTAAAATTCTTAACCAGGATTCACGATAAACAAAATACAATAAATGCAGTATACGATGCAAAAAATTCGGGGTTTGAAAATATAAACATTGATTTAATCTTTAATCTTCCCGGTCAAACCAAAGGAAAATGGGAATACAATCTTCAAACCGCAATTGAACTACCCGTTAAACATATTTCCGCGTACAGCTTAATTTTGGAACGGGGAACTATTTTAAATAAAATGGTTCTGGATGGAAAGGTTAAAATTCAAGATGAAGATTATGATGCCGAATTGTATGAAACGACAATCGATTACATACAGGCTAACGGCTTTATCCAATATGAAGTTTCCAATTTTGCAAAACCCGGTTATGAATGCCGTCATAATAATGCATATTGGAGATACCGGGATTACCTGAGTTTTGGTCCTTCCGCCCATTCATTTGTCAGCCGAAAACGTTGGTGGAATTTTTCAAGTTTAAAACATTATATAGCGGAAATTGAAAGAAATGGAAATGCAGCAGCTAATTTTGAAATGATAAATGATGATACGGCGTTAAACGAATATGTAATGCTGGCGTTAAGAAGTGAGGGAATTGATCTGATAGAATTAGAAAAAAAATTCGGGGAGGGTTGGATAAATCGAAATTTTAATTATATTAAAAAATTAGATGAAAAGAATTTGGTTGTCATTAAAAATGATTTTGTGCATCTTACTAAAAGCGGATATGCAGTCTGTGATGAAATATTAAGTAAGTTGGTATAAATTTATTTTAAATGAAATTTCTATAATTTCAGAAATTACAAAGGGGCGATTAGTATTTTAAAAAAAATGAACTAATCTCATGTTTAAAATAAAATTAAAACTTCACTGGCAAATTTTAATTGCACTTGTTTTAGGTGCTCTATTCGGATACTTTTTCCCCGGAAATGTTAAAGATGTAAAATGGATGGGTGACCTTTTTCTTCGTGCTTTAAAAATGATAATTGTTCCGCTCGTTCTCACATCGATTGTATCCGGAGTTGTAAATGTAGGAGCTGCTCAGAATCTCGGTAAACTTGGAATTAAAACATTTGCTTATTATATCATTACAAGTTTAGCTGCTATTATTGTCGGACAAATACTTGTCGATATTATTCAACCGGGCGTAGGTGCTGATCTCGGCTTTAAAAAAGAAGTTGCCGGCTTGCACGGTGCTTCACAGGGAATTGGAAATATTTTATTGAGAATAGTACCCGACAATATATTTAAAGCACTTGCTTCTGCGGATATGCTGTCAATAATATTCTTTTCGATATTGCTCGGCTACTTTATTACAAAAATAGCCGGAGAATACAAAAAGCCTATAATCAATTTATTTAACGGCGGATTTGAAGTAATGATGAAGATTACCTCATTTATCATCAAGTTTACACCGCTTGGAATATTTGGAATTGTAGCCGGGGTAGTTGCAGAAAATAGAGGCGCTCTTCTTGAAATTGTTGGTAGGCTGGGGCTTTATATGTCGTGTGTATTACTCGGATTAATGTTTCATGCTTTTGTAACACTTCCATTGATTTTAAGGTTTCTTGGGAAAGGAAATCCATGGAAGCATTTTAAATCAATGACGACTCCGCTGCTTACGGCATTTTCAACTTCTTCTTCCGGAGCAACTCTGCCGCTAACTATGGATGCTGTTGAAAATGAAGTCGGCGTCTCCAATAAAATTACCAGTTTTGTTCTGCCGCTGGGAGCGACAATAAATATGGACGGTACGGCGCTTTATGAATGCGTTGCCGCAATCTTTATTGCACAGGCGTATGGAATTCAAATGGATTTTGTTCATCAGATTATAATAGTGGTTACAGCTCTTCTTGCTTCTATTGGTGCTGCTGCCGTACCTATGGCAGGTCTGGTTATGCTTACAATTGTTTTAACGGCTGTAGGTCTGCCGTTAGAAGGTGTCGGCTTAATAATTACAGTTGACAGAATCTTAGATATGTGCAGAACCACTGTTAATGTATGGAGCGACTCATGCGGCGCTGCAGTTATTGCAAAAACAGAAGGCGAAACTTTAAATATTTCTATCGATTCTTAGAGGAATATTATTTTAAATAACACTCCGGATTATAGTTCTCTACTAACATCAGCGAAAAGTGAGTTGTGAATAGATCAAAGTTAAAAATAAAACGCAGCCTTTATCACTGTGTTACTCCATCCCACTCAGATTTTAAGCTAATAATTCATACCTTTATCTTTCCCTAAAGTCCCCCTTTGGGGGATTTAGGGGGCCTCCAGAATCAAGAAATCTGTATTAGAAACTATTTACTTAATCAGTGGAATTCCAATGCATGCGTCCGGTTCGGTAATTTTTATCAGGTCTGCAATTGTAGGTGCAATATCGACAGTATAAACAGACTTATTAATTATTTGTTTTGGAATATGCCATCCGTAAAATAACATCGGAACATGAGTGTCGTAATTATATGGGGCTCCGTGTGTTGTCCCTTTTTTTAATAACTCAGGTGTATAAGCCGGCTGCAGTGTAAAAGCAATATCACCGGAGCGAGCAGGATTAAATCCGTTAAGAGTTAAGTTTGTCGAAATCCTTTTTGCAGTTTTTCCTTCGAGATCATCTCTTGTATAAATAGAGGCAATTTCAGGATAATTATCTCTTAAATAATCTGCAAGTTCCCGTTCTATTAAATGTAAGCTAAGTCCTTTTTGTTTAATTACATCTCTATTAAAGAATATTTGGTTGTTGGATATATTCCCAATTAAACCGGCAACATTAAAATTTCTTTCCGTAAAGTTATTTAAAGAATCATTAATAGTTTCAAAATTTAATGCACCTGTCGGCAGATTATGTTTTTCTAAAAACCCCGGAGTCGACAAGGCTGCATGATCTGCCGTAAGAAATAATAAATAATTTCCTTTCCCGACTTGTTTATCAAGAGCCTTTAACAGATCAGCTATCTGTGCATCAAGCTTAATGTAAGTATCTTCAATCTCAAACGAATTTGTTCCGTAGGCATGACCGATAAAATCCGTTGAAGAAAAGCTAACAGCAAGAAAATCGGTTTGGCTGCCTTGGCCGAGCTTTTCGTTTTTTAAAGCAGCTTTCACGAATTCTTCAACAATCTGGTTACCATACGGGGTGGTTTCCAGCTTTGCATATTTAGATCCGGGCTTTATATGATTAAAAGCATGAGGGAAAGAAGTTTTTCCTTCCGAGAAAACATCTTTTTCGTAGGAAACTTCATCGGGTGCACAAATTTTATAATCGGAAACAGGTTTGGATAAAGTCCATTCTCCGGACATATATTTATCGGCGAGCTTTTCGTTGTTAAATTTATTTACCCACTTCGGGAGAGTTTTCATATAATAAGATGAAGTAATAAAATTGCCTGTCTTGCTGTCGTACCAATAGCTTGCATTTGCCCAATGACCTCCGGGAAGAATTGCAGCACGATCTTTAAGAGAAATACTGATTACTTTGGATGCCCCGTTGGTCGCAAGTTTTATCTGGTCTGTAATTGTGGTTGCCAATAATCTTTTGGGGGACATTTCACCTTCTTTATCATTGCTCCCTACACTTTTTTCAGAATGATCTTCCACACAATAAATCATTTTATTTAACTGTTTATCGTACCAGTTGTTAGCAATAATCCCGTTATAAAAAGGAGTGGTTCCAGTATAAACGGATGTATGACCTGGCCCGGTAAATGTCGGTACGTAATTAAAATGGGCATAAGTAAAGTTCGTGCCTTCATTCATCAATCTTTTAAAACCATCTTTACCGTAATATGGATAGAAGCGGTAGAGGTAATCATACCTCATCTGATCGATTACAATTCCTACTACAAGTTTAGGCCGGTGTACAGGCTGTGAAAATGATTTGATTGAAAATAGACTTAAGAAAAAAACAGCTATTATAAAAATTTTTGTTTTCATTTTATGTATTCCGGAATGATTAAATAAGATTAAAAACTTAAAAAGATTTCCTTAACAATATTTTGTAATTCGATGATGTCCGGTATTAAATAATCCGGGGTTTCTGCTTCCATTGCTTCCTTTGTGCGGTAACCGTATAAAGCGGCACATGTTTTTGCTCCGGCATTTTTTCCGCATTGAATATCAAGTTCCGTATCTCCAACCATTAAAGTACTTTGAGGATTTACATTTATTTCTCTGCAAATAAATTCCAGGGGTTCTCCGGAAGGTTTATTTGCAATGCCGTCCCTGCGTCCCATAACAAAAGTAAAGTTTTTTCTAAGATTAAAATGATCGATAATTTTATCTGCCTGCCCCTGCGACTTAGTAGTCAACAGCGAGACGAATATATTATTCATGTTTAAGAATTCAAGAACATTAATTACTCCCGGAAATATTTTCGAATCACCGATAAAATCGAAATAATGTTCTTTATATATACCTATAAATTCATCGAAATCATTCATAGGAATATTCATCTCACTAAAAATGTCAATAAAGTGATGACCGATTCTCTTGTAAAATTCATCTTCTGCAAGGTTTTCGGTTATCTTTAATATTTTTAGAGTCTTTACGGTTGTTTTGTATATTGTTTGATACGAGTCTACAATTGTCCCGTCGAGATCGAAACAAACATGCTTTATTTGTTGATGATTATCCATTTAATATTATACTTCTTAATAAATAGATATGTTATTATTCTTTAATTAAATAAAAAACGTGTAAAGATAAAAATTTAATTTAAGCAGTACAATTAACTTATTATTAATTTACTGCGAGGGGGCAATCCCCCGAATTGAAATTTGTATAAATAATTAGCATTATTTTCAATCATATTTCTTTTTATATTGCTGTTGATATCAAATGTAATTTGAATTTAATTTTTGAATCATTCTTAAAAATAAAAATTAGATATGTTATTGTATTTAAACAAATTAAAGGGATTATACATGAAAAACTATGGAGTCATCTTTTCGCTTTTTTTATACCTGTTCCTTTTCGGGATCAAGTCTTCAACCTACGCACAGAGTTCCCCGGTAATGTATTTTTGTACAAGATACGACAGTAAACTTGGAGAAGTCGGAATAAGCGACCGCTTTACGGTAGGTTATTTAACTATAATGGTAAAATCCGACAAACCCATGAATTTGAGCGATGTATTTATTGAATTTGATAAATATAATCCTAAGGAAAATAAATTTGAGTTTTATAAAAGATTCAACTACATAATCAGCCCGGATCAGAGTTACGTATTTTTTACCCGGAACCAAGAAAATGATTTAAGATTTGAAGAACCCGGAATATACCGGGTGTTCCTATTAAACAACGAGGGGGATACGGTTACAAGTGCTTTAATTGAAATTATAAGCGATACTTCATCAAAAGAAAATCAGAAAACTAAATAGGATATTGCTCAAATCAAATATTTTATTATGATATATATTTAAATTTGAATATATCCTAAAAAAATTATAGAAATTTAAAATGCCAAATAATTCTTTTGATGTAATAATAATCGGCGCAGGCCCTATCGGTTTATCATGCGGAATAGAAGCGGTTAGAAGAAATCATTCTCATTTAATAATTGAAAAAGGCTGCCTGGTAAATTCTATCTTTAATTATCCGACAAATATGACTTTTTTCTCGACTTCCGAAAGACTGGAGATAGGGGAAGTACCGTTTGTTTCTCACGGCGATAAGCCGACGCGGAGAGAAGCATTGGAATATTACCGGAGAGCAAAGCACGCATGGAATTTGAACGTTAAGACTTATGAAACTGTTTTAGATATAATAGAAATAAAAAATGGGTTTGAGGTCGCCACAAATAAAGAGAAATATAAATGCGGAAAATTAATTATTGCAACCGGCTTTTTTGATAAACCCAACTATTTAAATATTCCCGGTGAAGAACTTCCGAAGGTGAAGCATTATTTTGACGAAGCACATCCGTATGCATATTTAAAGTTAGTTGTTATCGGTGCTGCAAATTCGGCTGTTGATGTTGCCCTGGAAACATACCGCAGAGGTTCCGAAGTTACAATGGTAATCCGTGAAGACAGAATAAAAGATAATGTTAAATACTGGGTTAAACCGGATATTGATAACCGCATAAAAGAGGGGTCTATAA
>CAZHBJ010000065.1:0-17301 GCA_964530445.1 uncultured Ignavibacteriaceae bacterium | reverse complement strand
TAATAACCGAATAGATTGATAAAAAATATTTTAATACTGCTGATGCTGTCTGTAAATTTATTGAAACAACCGACAACGGGAGAACTCTTTATAAAGTTACGGCAGTTATAAATGATATGCCTTATAACTCGCACTTCAGGTTCGATTTTCTATTCCCGATGCAAAATTTGGATTATGACTGGGGTAATCTTGTATCATCAAATTTCCATACTTATTTACTACTAAAAAAAGGCATCAATTATAAAGATTTTGAAAATAATTTGGAGACCTTTAATAAAAAATATGTTTATCCATATGCTCAAAGATATCTTCATATAACTAAAGAAGAATTTGACAGAGCAGGCAACAAGCTTAAATACTCGCTTATACCGCTTACAGATATACATCTTTATTCTAAGCGGATTCAGGAAATAAGTCCCGCAGGCACAATTCAATATGTTTATATTTTTTCAGCAGTAGCTTTATTTATAATGCTTATCGGGTGTATTAATTTTATGAATCTTTCTACCGCTCGATCTGCAAACCGGGCAAGAGAAGTAGGAATCAGGAAAGTTCTGGGAACAGGAAAAAGGGATCTTATATATCAGTTCCTCACAGAATCTATATTAACAGCGTTTATTGCGGTAATTCTTGCTGTCGCAATTGTGTATAATGTTTTGCCGTTTTTTAATAACCTTTCAGGTAAAGAACTAAATACAAGCAATTTATATTCATCTTCCATCTTAATTTTCCTGGTCCCTTTGCCCTTCATTGTTGGACTTATTGCAGGCAGTTATCCGGCATTTTTCCTTTCCCGCTTTAATCCGGTTCAGATCATCAAAGGAAAATTATCAACCGGCAGTAAAAGCGGCGGGTTAAGAAGCGTGCTTGTAGTATTTCAATTTGCAACTTCAATCATACTTATTACGGGAACAATTATTATCTATAAACAGCTTAATTATATACAAAATACAAATCTCGGTTACCAAAAGGATCAGGTTTTAATTATTCATGACGCATATAACCTTAGAAATAATTTAGATGCATTTAAAAATGAAATGCTGAATATACCCGGAGTAATTTCCGGTACAATATCCGGTTTTTTGCCTATCCCTTCTTATCGGAACTTTACTGTCTTTTACAAAAAAGCCGATCAAATTGCCGAGAGCGGGCTTACAATGCAAAGATGGGAAATTGATTATGATTATTTAAAAACACTCGGAATTAAATTAATTAAAGGAAGGAATTTTTCCAGGAAGTTCGGTTCCGATTCTTCATCAATTATTCTTAATGAAGCGGCAGTAAAGCAGCTTGGTTACAATTTATCATCCGGTTCTAAAGACAATCCTATTAACAATTTTGTTTATACATGGGTTGGGCAAAATATGATTAAAAAATATAATATAGTCGGTGTGGTAAAGAATTTTCATTTCGAATCTTTTCATCAAGATATCGGTCCTCTTTGTCTTTTACTTCAAAAAAGCGCGGGTCTTATTTCATTTAAAGTTACGGCTTCTAAAATACCGATGATATTGAAAGAAGCGGAAGTAAAATGGAAAAGAATGGCTTCGGGCATGCCGTTCAGCTACAAATTTATGGATGATTCTTTTAACGAAGTTTACAAAGCTGAACGCCGGGTTGGATTTATAGCTCTTTCATTTTCAGCGCTTGCAATAATTGTAGCCTGCCTGGGATTATTTGGTCTTGCTACTTTTCTTGCAGAACAAAAAACAAAAGAGATCGGCGTTAGAAAAGTTCTGGGTGCTTCCGTCCCATCGATTCTTTTAATGCTTTCCAAAGAATTTATAAAGTGGATTATTATTGCCAATATAATTGCATGGCCTGTAGCTTATTATTTTATGAGTAAGTGGCTGCAGGAATTTGCATATAGAATAAACATTAGTTGGTGGTTATTTATAATTGCAGGATGTTTGGCCCTAATTATTGCATTACTTACTGTAAGTATTCAGGCAATTAGAGCTGCAACCGCAAACCCGGTAAAAAGTTTGAGGTATGAATAAAAACCCATTGCTAACCCATCCCCAAATGGAAGGGGGTGGCGTTCCGGTAAAATGATTATGCACTTTTCCTTTAATAAAGATATTAAGAAAAATAATTTTTAGATGAAGATAAAAATTTTTTTTCTTAAAATATTTTCAAACTTTTAATCTATAAAATCATCTTTAAAATAAAGTAAGATAAAAATCATGATTTTGTGTATGTATTTGATATTTTTTATGTATTTTTAAATAACTAAGGCTGTGGGGGTTTCTAATTTATATTCCGCACGTCTTTATTTAATTACTAATTATCGGGGAGATAAAATGAAATTATCTACGATAGCAGTTTTTATTGCACTTCTTATTTCAAGTCTTTCACTTGCACAGAGTAAAGGTAACTATAATCTAAAAGGAGCTGTAGTTGATTCGGGAACAGGCAAGGGATTGCCCGGTGCAAATATAATTATACTTTCCAGAAAAGATAATCATATGATTACAGGAACCACGGCAGATAAAAGAGGTTTCTTTAGTATTGATAAAATTCCGGTATCAATTGTTAAAGTTAAACTTTCTATGATGGGTTATCAGACCAAACTTATAGATTCTTTATCTCTTGAGAACACTTCTCAAATCGGAATTATCAGGTTAAAAGCAGGCTCTATTGAATTGCCTGAGGTAGTGGTAAAGTCCATTAAACCGATGATCGAATTTAAGGTAGATAAACAGGTTATAAATATGGATCAGGTTCCCGGGAGTACCGGTTCTGTAACAGATGCATTAAAAAATACGGGTATTGTTGATGTGGATCCCCAGACGAATAATATTTCGGTCAGGGGGCAGTCCGTTAAACTGGAAATGGACGGACACCCATTTGAAATGCCTGCAAACATGCTAGCTCAAATGCCTGCATCTATGGTAAATCAAGTTGAGGTAATCCTTTCACCGGGAGCAAAGGAAAGTGCTGAGGGAGGCGCTTATATATTAAATATTATTACTAAAAAAACTAAATTTAAAAATTTTAACGGTTCCATAAGTTTAAATTCTTCAACCAACAAAAGAAATTACGGCGGCATAAATTTTAATTACAAAATTAATAAGATAAACTTATTTACATCGTTTTTCGGCGGATACGGTGAATATAGTAACTTAGGTAATGCAGATAAGCTAAATTATAATAGCCCGGATTATCATAATATCCTATCTTATTCGGAAAATAAAATGAACGCATATAGCGGTTATTTTAAGATCGGGATTGATTATGATCTTGATAAATATAATTCATTTACATTTTACGGTACTCTCAATAAATTCAAATATAATTCAAACGGCAGTAATTTAAGTTCGGTTGAAAATCAATATATGGTTGAACAATATAATTACAGCAACAATCAAAATTCGGAATTTCAATGGAATAATTATTCGCTCTATGGCTTTTATAAAAGGAAATTTCAAAAGAAAGATGAAGAACTTACTTTTGATGCCTATGTAACAAATATAGGAAATCCGTCTACATCAAAATTAAATACCGGTTATAGTTATATGCTTGCATCACCGCAGCTCCATAATTCATATACCGATCAAAAGGCGACTACTGTTATATTTAAAACCAACTACATCTATCCTAGTGATATCGGTAAATTTGAAACCGGTTATAACTTTTCTTACCGGAATAGAACGGAAAATTATAATGCCCTTGATTTTTCTTATATATATAACAACTGGCTGGACAGCCTGAATTTGAGTAATTTATTTGAGTATAAGGAAAATATTCACGCTGCATATTTAACCTATTCCAATAATTTTGGAAAATTCGGTATTAAAGGAGGTGTAAGAGTTGAAGATTTAATTTCTCACGGAAAGCAGGTGACTACAAACGAAAGCTTTTCAGAAAACTATCTTAATTTTTTCCCGAATTTAAATCTTTCTTATAAACTAAGTAGTTTATTTCAGCTTACTCTAAATATGTATAGAAGAGTAAGGTATCCTCCGATGTATTTTCTAAATCCGTTTAAACAATACAACGGTCCAAATAGTTACACACAGGGCAACCCTGTGATAAAACCATATTTTATTAATTCGTATGCTATAAATCTTTCTCAATATATAAGTGTTTATTATGTCTTTTCCACAGGTTTATTTGATTATGCCATGACAACAGTCCAAGACAGCATTACTTTTAACAGCCCTATCAATCTAAGTTCCAATAAAACCTACGGATTTGAACTAACTCTGCCGTATTACAATAGCCCGGCAATGCCTTTTCATCTTCCGGGTTTTATTTCAATGTTCAATGCGAAATTCGGATATAATTACCGTAAAAGAGTGGGAAGTTATTTAAATGAAGATATGTCCGATTGGGGATATTATAAGTGGTTCAATGTTACTTTGGGATTAAGGCTGTGGTATGATATAAATGCTAATGTTTCATTCCGCTATACTCCGGAAACAAAAAGCAAAAGATATATAAAAAATCAAACTACTAATCTTTCTCTTTATCTAAGTAAAAACTTACTTAGCAGAAAATTAAAAATTAGTTTATACATTTCGGATTTATTAAATACTAATGACTATAGCCGGCAGACTTTCGGGACGGATTTTTATTACAGCAGCAACTTTTCCATACGCAACAGCAGAAGTATAATGCTCGGGATTACTTACATGATAAATAATTATAAACCCCGTAATGATAAGAAAATAGACGACAGCAGAGATGCCAGTAATAAAGAATTGTAAATTCTTAAGTTAAAATAAGATAAAATTGCCTGCTATTAATTTGTTGAAGAATTACTCCTTAAACTGCAGGCAATTTTTTTATATATGAAACTAAGAATTTATGAAAAATACGGAAAGTATTATTCCTTTTTATACCGGGATTAATTATTTATTCTACATTTCAATAACTATATTTCCAATCAATAAATTTGCCTGCTTTTCCGGCATAATTAAAATTCAAATTAAAGTAAAATTATTTTAAATAGGTTTAAAAAATCGCATATTTTAATAGATATAGATTTACAATTCTTATAAAGATAATTCTAATTATCTTATGCATAATTGCGGGGATATTAATTTTTACCTATTATGATTACAAGTACACTTCGTTTTTCTTTTTTGTTATCGGTATTTATTTTATTGTCTCTTTATTTCGATATTTAGACAGGATAAACCGCGATTTAAATAGATTCTTAACATCAATCAAATATTCTGATTTTAATCAGACATATTTGCTTAAAAACTTCGGATCTATATACAGCGATTTGTACAAATCCATTGGGGAGACTTATAATGAGTTATCTGCAAATAAAATACGTTCAGAAGAAAATCTCCAGTATCTAAAAACTCTAATAGAGCAGGTTCCTTCGGGGATAATATCTTATAAGGAAAACGGAGAAGTAGAATTAATTAACAAATCGGCAAAACAATTATTAAATATAGAAAGCTTATCTAATATTTATTCGGTAAAAGAAGAGAAACAAAATGTAAAGCTTTTGCTGGATAATATGGAAATCGGCAGGGAAAAAAGGATTAATTTTAAGAACGGTTTTAAAATTAAAAAAATTTCTGTTTTTGCCAATTATTTTAAATTGAGAAACCAGTTGTATACGCTTATAACTTTGCAGGATATCGAAAATGAACTTGAAAAAGAAAAGCTGGAAAACGAATTAAACATTGCACAAAATATCCAGTCCAGTCTCCTCCCTAAAAGCGTACCTGTTTATGATAATTATGAAATATTTACTTTATTCGAACCGGCTAAAAGAGTCGGGGGAGATTTTTATGACTTTTTTGAATTAGGCGGGAACAAGCTTGGGGTAATAATAAGTGATGTTTCCGGTAAGGGTTTGGGAGCTGCAATTTATACAGTCCTATTAAAGGGAATATTTCAAACACTTGCATATGAATGTAAAACAACAGTAGAGCTTTTAACCAAGGCAAATTCTTTTCTTTATAAAATGCTTGATAAGAAATCTTTTATTACGGCAATTTATGCCGTACTGGATCTTGAAAAAAATACAATCGTTTTTTCAAGGGCAGGTCATGAACCTGTGCTTGTCTATGAGAATGAAAATAAATTATTTAAAAGCTTTAAGGATAAAGGACTTGGGCTCGGATTGGACAAAGGGAATATTCTTAACAAGAATTTGGATGAACATGTTATCCAGATTAAACCCGGCGATTTAGTTTTATTTTATACAGACGGATTAGTAGATTTGAAAGTAAAATCGGGAATTTATGACTCGGTTGATATCATTAAAAATATAATTATTTCAAACCGGGACAAAGGAACCGATAAACTGGTTGAAGAACTGAAGAATGAGATTACGAATTATTCTCAGAATCATGAACAGTTTGATGATATAACTGTTCTGATGATTAAGCGAAAAATTAATTAATATAATTTTGGTAATAATTATTTAATAATAAATACTTGGGTAAACAAAATAACCAAAAAACATTTTTAAAAATCTCAAGTTATTGGCAAGAAATTAGATTGAAAAATATATTTCCAAGCAGCATTTCTTAAATATAATTATTCTTGATTTTTCAAATCAAAGTTCCAAATCCTGCCTGTCAAAATTACTTAAATATGAAATTTTTATATCTTGCTAATAGTATAATTTTATTATAGATTAAAATATAAATTTTCGTGCGGGTAAATCTTCACTTCTTTGTTTTTTATTCAATTCAATTTCCTACTGTACCGGTTTTATCCTTCTGCAAAAAAAATCCATTTGGTGATTATAGTAATCAAGAGATAATAGTTATATGGATTTATAATTAAGGGAAGAAGCTTTGGGCCATTATAAATACTAAAAAAATTTTAAAAGGAGGGAGGTTAATTTAAAATCCTATTCCAATTTCCAAAAATATTTTATTATTTAAATAAATTGGAGGAATGTAATGAATAAAAAAAACGGTTTGAATATTAGAGTAACCTTTTTTGTTATTCTTGTAACATTACTTTTCTCCTTGCCGAATATCTTTGCTCAAAAAGGAGAAATGCAAATAACTACCTCATCAAAAGATGCATTAAAAGCATTTTTAGATGGAAGAGAAAAAATCGATCATATAGAATTTACTGCTGCAGCTAAATTATTCGAAAAAGCTATACAAGAAGATCCTAATTTTGCTTTAGCTTATCTATATCTTGCACAAACAGGTGGAGGGTTCAATGTAACTCGGAAAAACTTGAATAAAGCTGTTAATCTCGCTGATAATGTTACCCAGGGTGAAAAACATTTCATTTTTTTAGTTAAATCGTTGAACGATTCCGACATAAAAGAACAAAATGTTCACATGAAAAAATTGCTGAGTCTTTTTCCAAATGACAAGAGAATACAGCATATAGCCGGACTCACTTATTTTGTAAATAATGATTATTCAAAATCCTTAGAGCATTTTAATAAGGCCGAAAATATTGATAAAAACTTTGCCGCCGCATATAATATGAAGGGCTATTGTGAAATGCGTTTAGGTAAAATGAATGACGCCGAATTATCCTTTATGAAGTATATCAGCTTAGTACCTAATAAACCGAATCCATATGATTCATATGCGGAATATTTAATGAAAATTGGTAAATATGATGAATCAATAGAAAATTATAAAAAGGCTTTGGATAAAGATCCTGAATTTATTTCTTCATGGGCAGGCATTGGGGATAATTATGTCTTCAAAGGTAATTATGAGACTGCAAGGGATCAATACCAGAAATATTTCGATAAAGCTTCAAGAATTAATGACAAATTATATGCTCTTTATTTGAACGCTGTTTCATACGTACATGAAGGGAAAATAAACCACGCATTAGAAATTTTTGATAAATATAGATCATTAGCGCAAAAAGAAAACCTTATTCCGAATGAAATTTATTCACATCGTTACCAGGCATTAATTCTTATTGAAACAGGCAGGGTGGAAGAAGGAATTAAGCATTGCCAGAAGGCTTACGATTTAGCTCTGAATTCGGATCTTCCAGATGCTGCAAAAGAATATTTTACAATTCATTCGTCGTTATGGAGAGTACATTCATTAATTGCAAATTATAATTTGGAAAAAGCCAATACTGAACTGGAAAAGTGCCAAAAAATGATTATGAAACGAAACAATCCTGAGGAGATAAAATCATTACATACAATGTATGGCTTATTGGAAATGCAGAATGGAAATCATGATAAAACATTGGACCATTTTGCTAAAGCTGATAATAAGGATCCATTAGTAAATCACTATGCAGCTTTAACTCATGAAAAGAAGAACGATTTTAAAGGAGCCATGGCTATATATGAAAAAATTGTTAATTGGAATGAAAACGGTTTAAATTATGCCCTGGTTAGAAAGCATGCAATTAATAAAATCAATAATATCAAATAATAATATTTACTTTAATGTGAAATAATAATTTATTTTGAGGATGCCCAATTCAAAAATAATTTGGGCATCTTTTTTTTATCTTTAACTCCTTTGCTGTCTGCGTCATAAATTAAAGGATTGCAGGTCCTTTTCGCCATTCGGTTTTAATATGGTTAATTCCGGAACAGTAATTGCAAAAATGTTATCAAAAAATAGAATATAAATTAATAGCAGATATCAGCTTATTTATAATTTAGTTAAAAAAATTAAGCATTTTAATTTGAGAATAGATATCACCGTATAAATATGAATTGACTTTTGATATAATTAGGGTATTTTAGTTTGATAATAAGAGGGAGGTTTTTACAAGTTATAAGATTCAAATTCAACATAAAGCGGATTTTTGGAAATCTAAAATCTATATAGTTTTTTTTAGGAAAAAATTGTTCTTTAATTTAATGAGGGAGGTTATATGACGAACGAAATCAATATTTCATCCAGTCTTAACCGGATATTCAACTCCTTCGGTATTACATATACCTTTGAAGGTAATGAAGTCCCTGTTAAATTCGGCAGGTTGGAAGATGAAGGTAAATTGAATGAGAAAGTTGTAACTAGGATTTATATCGAGTTGATAGGGCCTGACGGTTCAACAAATAATGCGATTTTTGGTTTGATTACCAAACCCGTTAATAAAGCTGAAATAATTGGCCTGACTTTAGTGGAGGAGTTTGAAAACCTTACCGGTAAAAGACAAATTTGGATAAATGATAAAGCATTGCCTTTTGTTAGAGTAACTGTTCCTTCAAATGTATCTAATTTAATATTTAATGACACATCAATTCAAAACCGGGGAAATTAAATTGATATTTTAAAATTTAACGAGGAAGCGAACCTTCCTCGTTTTTTTTTATTTATTCTTAATAATTTCTTCTATTTCTTTCCAGTCTTTCCACTCCGAGGATCCCATTTCTTTAAAGTACCAGGAGATAAAAAATGATTTGTTAATAAAATATTTTGGTACAATAGATTTCCAATGATTGTAATATTGGTCGATTATTGATTTAGATGCTTCGATAATCTTTCGGGTTTCTCCTGGAAATCTTAAAAATATTTCATTCTCGTTTTTAATATCAAAATCATCTATTTTTGCAACGTTGGTTAACTCCTGCATGATTTCATATTTATCGAGGGGGGATGAAATATTATCTCCCTTTTTATTATTCTTTAATTCTACGTTGTCCTCTACCGACTGCATCCACATGAAAATTTCATCACTAAAATTAAAAATAAAACCGTCTATATAAGGAACGTTTACATCTTGTTGATTAATATCTCTAACTTCAAAGCCGTTAAAATTATATAGAACGCGGAGTTTGAAAAAATCTTTGAGGTATTTTTCAATAATTTCGGAAGTAGAATTGCTGTTATTGTATTTATTGTGACGGGATGATATATTTTCTTTTGGCAATGCTGCCGCACCTATAAATAAATTAATAAATAGATTTTGTTTGTATAAAATAATACTCTTATTCTTTATTATGAAATAATACCTGCATAAATTTCAAAAGGTATTAAAATTTGTCCTCATTCAAACGAAAAATCGTCCATTCGTTCATAGGAACCGCCCCCATACTTCTGTAAAAATTTATTGCTGATTGGTTCCAATCCAAAACCGCCCATTCAACTCTGCCGAGATTTTTCTCTTTGGCTAATTTTACAAGACGCCTCAGCAGTGCTTTACCGATTCCTTTTCCCCTATATTGCGGACGAACATAAATATCTTCAAGGTATATGCCCGGTTTACCTAAAAATGTTGAAAAGTTAAAGAAATATAATGCATATCCGGCGGGTTTGCTTTCATATTCTGCAATAAGCACTTCAGCGTACCTTTTTTCTCCAAACAGAAACTTTTTCAAAACCGATTCTGTTGCCGTTACACTTGAAGATAATTTTTCATATTCGGCTAATTCTTTTATTAATGTTAAAATTAATTTTACATCGTCCGGCTTAGCTTCGCGTATATTTAATAATTCATCTTTGTTCATTTTAAAAATGCAATAATTTAAAAATTAAGTAAGATTTTCCGATTCTGATTATGTTATTTGTTTTTTACTTACAAATTTGTCTTTAATTAGTAGGTCTAGCTTTAAAGCTCCGATACCAAAAATATAGCCGAATGCCGATCCAATAATTGCCCCTCCTAAAATATCAGAAGGATAATGCACACCGATATAAACCCTGGAAAGCGCTACTAGGCTTGCAGTAATAAAAACTGCCCATTTTAATTTCGGGAATATTTTATAAAAGAACATGGCTGCTGCAAAATTATTTACCGCATGGTTTGAAGGAAAGGAAAAAGTACCGTTGCATCCAAGCGGGGTTATCACATTTGCAAGTGCATTGCAAGGTCTTATTCTTTGGAAAATTTCTTTAATAATTCTTGCACTTAATTGGTCTGTTAATAGAATTAATAAAAGAACGCCTACAGCAGCAATTTTTCCTTTGCTGCCGCCTTTAGTAAAACTAATACCGAGTAAAATTATGTAGGCAATATACCAATTGTTAACATTTGTAATTATTGTAAAGAATTTATTTAAAGCGCCGCAGGACAGCGTGTGATTTATAAAGTAAAAAACCGAAAGATCTATGGAATAAAGAAAATTAACCATTTATTTAAATATAAAATTAAATGACATAGAAAAATATTTAGTGTATGTATAAATTCCTATTTTATTCCATAACGTAATAATAAGATGTACTAATTTGTAATATTAATCACTATTCTTAAGTAATGTTAAATTTGAAAAATCATTTACAATTTAAGTAATACTTAAGACAATAATGGGGAATCTTGGTGGAAAAGGGACAATTTTACCGGATGAAAAGTCAAGATTGCCGGATTTAATGACAAAAATAAACGCAATGTTGATTTTTATGCTGAAATTTTAGGAATGCAATTTGAAGTAATTATTGGAAATATCTATTTCAGTAAAATTTTAGTACTTTTAAACCGAAAAATTTAGGTTAATAATGTCCGCGATCAGTAATCATTCCATTGTGGAATTTATATATAACGGTAATGTTTCATTTTCTTCAAAAGAATATGAACTATTAAGAAAAGAAACCAAATCGATTTTAGTTACACCGCTAAAAGTGATGGCGCTTCTTATAGCCATTTCCGGGCTATTTGCAATGGTGTTCGAAGTACGATATTTTTCACAATTTTCTCTTGAAGTTTATATAACAAGGCTGCTGGCTACTTTAATAGCGTTTTTGGTTTTGGTTGTTATGTATACAAAAGTCGGTAGGGACAAACCGGTATTTTTTGTACATGTATTATTGCTGATAATCATTGTTTCATCCGGGTATATGATATACCTAATGCCAAAAACTTTGGTAACCAATTCTCAAATAGTCGGCTTGATGATATTTACTTCTGCATTATTTTTAAGCTGGGATGTAAAGAACCAAATTATTGTTGCAATTTATTATAACGTAGTATTTGCTACGGCAATCTTGCTTAATAACCATGCCATTTATTTCCTGCCGAATATGTATGAATCTGTTTTATTTGTTATTTTCTTAAGTGTGATTTCTGTTATCGGAAGCGCCGTTAATTTTAAGCTAAGAATGCAGCTTGCGGAAAGATCTTACCGGATAGAATTATCAGAACAAAAATTTCATTCGATATTTGAAAACTCTGCGGAAGGTATGTTCCAATCTAGCCTGGATGGAAAATTCTTAACCGTAAACTCGGCGTTGGTTAATATCTTAGGATATGAAAGCGAAGAAGATTTATTAAGAATGGATTTAGCTAAAGATATTTATAAGAATAAAATAGATAGAGCCGTACTTATTAATGAATTAAAAGAAAAAGGTTCGGTTGAGAATTACGTAGTAACGTTGAAGAAAAGAACCGGTGAAGAGGTTATTGTCCGTTTAAATGACAGGCTGGTAAAGAATAATAACGGCAATAAATATTATTTTGAAGGAAGCATGATGGATATTACAGAGCAGGTTTTATCCGATGCAAGGAGGAAGAAAGCCGAGGAGGAATTAAGAGAAGAAAAAATAAAATCGGATAAGCTTGCCAGAGAAGCAACAAAATCATCTATTATTAAAAGTCAGTTCCTGGCAAACATGAGCCATGAAATAAGAACCCCGATGAACGGAATTTTGGGCTACCTAATGTTGATTGAAAAAGGTTCATATAAAAGTAAAGAGGAAATGAATCAATTTGCATCCGACGCAAGGCAATCCGCCGAATCCTTACTCGATATTTTAAATGATATATTGGACTTTTCGAAAATCGAATCGGGTAAAATGGAATTATATAATTCCGATTTTAATTTAAAAGATGTAATAGACGAATCGATCTTCCTTTTAACAACAAGAGCTAAGGAAAAAAACTTATCTGTTGCGGCTAAAATTGCCAATGATACAAATCTTTTAATGTTCGGGGATTCTACCAGGCTGAGACAAATATTTATTAACCTAATTAGCAACGCAATCAAGTTTACAAACCGTGGGAATATATTGCTTGAAGCATCAACAAAGGATAACGGAAACGGTCAAGTAACTTTATTTGCATCTGTTACGGATCAAGGCATTGGTATACCTCAAGAGAAAATCGATAGTTTATTTTTACCTTTTTCGCAAGTAGATTCTGCATATTCCCGTAAATACGGAGGTACGGGGCTCGGTCTGGTTATATCTAAAGAATTTGTAAATATGATGGGCGGGGAGATAGGAGTTGAAAGCGAGGTTGGCAAAGGAAGTAAATTCTATTTCTCGGTTAAATTAAAAATTCAAGAAGGTAAAAGGTATGCCGAGGAACCGAAAGACATGGGAAGCGCTGTTACGACTGATGAAACTCAAAATACCCAGGCAACGGAAGGGCTTAAATCGGAAAGAGCAAATTTTAAAATTTTATTGGCAGAGGACAATATTATAAACCAAAAAGTAGCTTTAAGAATTTTAAGCGATGCCGGATTCCGGGCGAATGCGGTTAACGACGGCAGGGAAGTTGTTAAAGAAGTTCAGGTAAATCATTATGACCTTATTTTAATGGATGTTCAAATGCCCGAGGTTGACGGATTTATGGCTACTAAGGAAATTAGAAAGCTCGAAACAATTAATAATAATATACCAATTATAGCTATTACTGCTCATGCGTTATTAGGCGATAAAGAAAAATGTATTGAAGCAGGAATGAATGATTATGTCTCCAAACCGATTATGCCTGAGCAATTCATAAGTAAAATTGATCATTGGCTTGGAATTTCATTAAAAAATGTAAAAATAAATAAAGATGATACACCGAAGAATGATTTTGTTTTCGATTTTAAAATGTTGGAAAAAATGAGCCTCGGTGATGTGGAATTTCAAAAAGAATTATTGGTAAATTACTTTCAGGATGTCTCGGCAAGGTTTCAACGAATTGACAACTATATAAAAGTTAGTAACTTTGAAAAGATTACAAACGAAGCCCACACTATTAAAGGGTCGAGTTATTCTGTTGGGGCTAAAAAAGTCGGTGACGAAGCTTTGGGAATTGAGTTGTCCGGGAAACAAAATGATATCGCAAGTGTTGTGCAGAGAATGGATACGCTTAATGCCGCAATTAAAAAGACAAAAGAGATTTTAAAAGATTTTCTTGTTTATAAAAAATAAGCGGCTTAATATTATTAAGCCGCTCAAACTAATCATTAAAGGAATTTTGTCATAGTTTATTCTATCGATAGTACTTCTTCCACTTTCTTTATTGCCCAATCTATTTCTTCTTTTTTAATTACAAGAGGCGGGGCGAACCTAATAACATCTTCATGAGTTTCTTTACATAGGATCCCTTTTTCCATTAAAGCCTCGCAAAATCTGCGCGCCCCTTTAGCCTCCGGTTTCAATTCAACTCCGATAAATAATCCTTTTCCCCTTATTTCTTTAACGTGTTTAGATTTTATTTTTCTTAACTGTTCTCTAAAGTAGTTTCCCAATTGATATGAATTTTCCACAAGCTTTTCATCGATTAATACTTTTAAACTTTCCCTTGCAACTGATGCAGCTAAAGGATTTCCGCCGAATGTTGATCCATGGTCTCCCGGATTAAAAACTCCCAATACTTCACTCCCTGAAAGTACTGCAGAGACCGGGTAGCATCCTCCGGAAAGTGCTTTTCCTATTATTACGACATCCGGTTTAATATTTTCATATTCAAATGCAAACAGCTTTCCGCTTCTTCCCAGTCCTGATTGGATTTCATCTGCTATAAATAACACATTATTCTTTTTGCAAATGTCGTATGCCTTTTTTAAATAACCTTCAGGCGGAACAATAACACCACCTTCGCCTTGAATAGGTTCAACTAAGAATGCTGCTGTGTTTTTAGTAATCGTTTTTTCCAATGCATTCTCATCACCGTAAGGAATTGTTTTAAATCCGTTTGTAAATGGTCCGAAACCGTCTTTGTATTGATCTACTGTTGAAAAGCTGATAATGGAAATTGTTCTTCCCGCAAAATTATTTTCGCATGTTATAATTTCAGCATTATTTTCGTTTATTCCTTTAACTTTATAAGCCCACTTTCTGGCTGCCTTTAATGCAGTTTCTACAGCTTCCGCACCGGAGTTCATAGGGAGCACCATTTCATAACCCGTTAACTCGGCCAGCTCTTTATATAACAAAGGAAGCTGATCATTTCTAAAGGCTCTCGAAGTTAAGGTTACTTTATCGGCTTGTGTTTTTAAAGCATTGATAATCCGAGGATGACAATGACCTTGGTTAACAGCAGAATAAGCCGCTAAACAATCCAAATACTTTTTCCCCTCAACATCATAAACCCAAACTCCTTCGGCTTTATTTATTACAACATCCAAAGGATGGTAGTTGTGCGCACCGAATTTTTCCTCCAATTCGATGTAGTCTTTAGTGAGCATAAAATTTCCTTTAATTGTTTGTGGTAAAAAATTAAGATCAAATTTATAAAAAAGAGTTTATATTTGGAATGATATAGATAGAAAAAACTACCTATTTAGGTAGTTTTTATTTGCCGATAATTTATAGAAATTAATAATTATTTTTGTGCTAAAAAGGAAATATTTTTACGGATTCGTTTTGACAATTTCTACATTTTCGTTTGATATTAAAACAAAAGGTAATTCTGAGATAGCAGATATTACCGGGCAGGTTCAGTCTATTTTAACTAAATCCGGTTTTACGGAAGGAAGTGCTTTAGTATTTATAGGGGGGGCTACTGCGGGAATAACTACAATTGAATTTGAACCGGGTCTTCAGCAAGATTATCCTAACTTTTTTGAAAAAATTATTCCTTCGGACGCAAACTATAAACATAATGATACCTGGCATGATGGTAACGGCTATTCACATGTACGAGCATCATTACAGGGCGCCTCACTTACCGTACCGTTTGCAAACGGTATCCTGCTTCTGGGAACATGGCAGCAAATAATTTTAATTGATTTCGATAATCGATCGCGAAACAGAAAAATAATAGTTCAAATTACCGGTGAAAAAGATGATAAAATCTAAATTTAATTTCTTTGTAATATTACTTTCATTGCTTTTAATTTCTTCTCAGTCAATATTTCCTTGGGGGAATAAGGGGCACAAGCTTATAAGTAAAATGTCGGTTGATTTTCTTCCTCCCGAAATGAAAGCATTTAAAGCGTGGAGAGATTACCTGGAAGAGCATGCACCTGATCCGGATTACCGGAAAAGGACTGATAAAACTGAAAGTCCGAAACACTTTATCGATATTGATTATTATAAAGAATTTTTAAACGGCAATATGGTTGAAAACGAAGACTCGCTTATAGCTGAATACGGAGAAAAAGAAGTAATTCATCAAGGAATACTGCCATGGGCAACTCTGCAGACTTTTGAAAATCTAACAAAAGCTTTCAAAGAAAAAGATAAAGAACTTGCTCTTAGATATGCTGCCGATTTAGGGCACTACGTTGCAGACGGTCATCAACCTATGCATACGGTAGTTAATTATAACGGTCAGCTTACCGGGCAAAAAGGTGTTCATTCAAGGTATGAAATTAAAATGGTGGACGCGCATTTAAATGAACTGGAAAAATCTTTTAGACCCGTGTCTGCTTCCTATGTTAATGATCCGTTAAAATATATATTCAATTATATCTCAGATGCAAATTCTGTTTGTGATGTTTTATTTAATGCAGACAGTTTAGCTTTCAAGCAAACCAATTCAAGAAGAAGCAAGCAGTATTATAATTTGATGTGGTTCAGAACCAAATATATTACGGAAATACAATTTAATAATGCTGCCGAAGATTTTGCCGCTTTAATATATACTGCATGGGTAAATGGCGGCAGGCCGGATTTTAACGAAATGAAATAAGGATTTTCATTATGAAGTTTAAGATATTAATTATTTTATTAATTGTAAGCGTCGGTTATTCTTATTCTCAAGTTATTTATACTGTCCCTAAGTTTCCAACGGAGAATGATTCTATCACAGTTTATTTTGATGCAACCAAAGGTGACGCAGGATTAAAAGGATATACCGGCGATGTTTATGCGCATACCGGTGTTATTACAAATCTAAGTACTTCCAGTTCGGATTGGAAATATGTAATGGCCCCATGGGCTGTTAACTACCAGGATATTAAATTGACAAGAGATAGTACTGACCATTATCATTTGGTAATTGGTAATCCAAGAAAGTATTATAGTAGTAATCATCAAGGATTGGGTGCTATTCCGGATAGTGAGCATATATTAAAACTTGCCTTTGTATTTAGGAATGCCGACGGCAGTATTACAGGCCGGAATGTTGGGGGATCCGATATCTTTGCTCCGTTATATACCAGCGGTGTAAATGTAAAAGTTGTTTCTCCGGTTGCACCTTACTTTGTTAAGCTTAACGATACCGTTAATGTGGAAGTTTCTTCTTCCGGCGCTAAATCTACTTCTATTTATGTTG
>CAZHBJ010000064.1:0-17439 GCA_964530445.1 uncultured Ignavibacteriaceae bacterium | reverse complement strand
TTTTTAGATAAAATTTCAAATGAATCAACGTCCTAAACCTGATAATAGAAAATTTATAAGCGAAGCGGTAGAGGAAAAAATTTCCGAAGTAAAATCTTGTATTAAGGATAAAGAATTAGCAGAACTATTTGAGAATTGTTTTCCAAATACACTAGATACGACGGTTAATTTTAATTCGGAAGATGGAAAACCCGATACATTCGTAATTACAGGCGATATAAATGCAATGTGGCTTAGGGATTCAACAGCACAAGTTTGGCCCTACTTACCTCTGGCAAAAAAAGATAAGAAATTAAAAGAGCTGCTTAAAGGAGTAATTAACAGGCAAACAAATTGCATATTAATCGACCCGTATGCTAATGCATTTACCAGAGATGATGATATTGGTCCTTGGAATAATGACGTTACGGAAATGAAACAAGGAGTATACGAACGTAAATGGGAACTAGATTCACTATGTTATGCAATTAGGCTTTCATACGGCTTTTGGAAAGCAACTGATGATATTTCCTGCTTTGGCGAAGACTGGAGAAAAGCTTCCATGCTTATTTTTAAAACATTTAAAGAGCAACAACGGAAACAAGGTAGGGGTTCTTATAAATTCGGAAGAGTTACATCATGGAGTACGGACACTGTGCCGGGTAACGGGTATGGAAATCCATTTAGACCGAATGGTTTAATCGCTTCTATTTTTAGGCCTTCGGATGATGCAACAATTTTTCCGTTTCTTATTCCTTCAAATTTTTTTGCAGTTGCTTCCTTAAAACAATTAGCTGAGATGCATAAAAAGATTGCAGCTGACATTAACTTTGCCAATGAATGTTTGTCTCTGGCAGAAGAAATTGAAAATGCTTTGAGTGAAAATGCATCCTCTGTTCATCTTTCTTATGGAAAAATATTTGCTTATGAAACCGACGGATTCGGCAATAAAATATTTATGGACGATGCAAATATACCAAGCCTCCTGTCACTGCCTTATTTGGGATGCTGCAATATCGATGATCCAATTTATTTAAATACAAGAAAGTTTTTATTGTCTTCGGATAACCCGTATTATTTTAAAGGTAAAGAAGCATCGGGAATCGGAAGTCCGCATACCCTGATAAATGCAATTTGGCCTATGAGTATAATAATGCAGGCGTTAACCAGTACAAATGAAGAAGAGATATTACAGTGTTTATATTATCTTAAATCTACTCACACAGGTTTTGGATTTATGCACGAATCCTTAAACAAAGACGACAATGCAAATTTTACCAGGAAATGGTTTGCCTGGGCAAACTCACTTTTCGGTGAATTGATAATTAAAATTTTTAATGAAAAGCCGGATATTCTTAAAAGAAATTTATGATTTCAATACATTAAAAATGTTTAACATTTTCATATATAATAAAAATTGAAAAGTATGAAACAGAAAATATTCATTATCCTTTTTATTGTTACATGTACAAATATTTTTGCGCAGGGAATTATTCCGTATAAAAACCCGAATTTACCTGTAGAAGAAAGAGTTAACGATCTTATCTCACGAATGACTCTTAAGGAAAAAGTATCCCAGATGGTTTATAATGCACCCGCAATAAAACGGCTTGGTATACCGGCATACAATTGGTGGAACGAAGCATTACACGGCGTTGCCCGGAACGGAATTGCTACAGTATTTCCTGAGCCTATAGGTCTGGCTGCTACCTGGGATACAAGTTTAATGTACAAAATTGCAACCGTAATTTCCGATGAAGCTAGAGCCAAATACAATAAGGCAATAAAAAGGAACGAAAGAGGAATATACCAGGGGTTAACTTTCTGGTCTCCTAATATAAATATAGTTAGAGATCCAAGATGGGGTAGGGGAATGGAGACTTATGGAGAAGATCCTTATTTAACAGGAGAAATGGGAGAGCAGTTTGTAAAAGGAATGCAGGGAAATAATCCTAAATATTTAAAAACAGATGCAACGCCAAAGCATGTTGCTGTTTACAATGGTCCCGAATCTGCAAGGCATACTGTTGATGTACAGGTTGATGATTATGATCTGAGAGAAACATATCTTCCTCAATTTAAAAAATGTATAGTAGACGCAAAAGCAGCGGCTGTTATGTGTGCTTATAATATGCTTCGGGGTTATGCATGCTGCGGAAGTAATCCTCTCTTGGAAAAAATAATCCGGAAGGAGTGGGGTTTTAAAGGTTATATAGTATCCGATTGTTGGGCGATATCCGACATGTATGAATTTCATAAAATTGTAAACTCCAAAGAAGCAGCAGCGGCTGTTGCCGTAAAAGCAGGAACGGATTTAAATTGCGGCAATTCATATCCGTATTTATATGATGCAGTTAAAAAAGGAATTATTTCCGAAAAAACAATTGACACTTCTGTTAGGAGATTATTTACCGCAAGATTTAAGCTCGGAATGTTCGATCCTCCGGGAATGGTTCCATATTCGAAATTAAACAAAATAGATACTAAGGAAGATAGACATACAGCACTGAAAGCTGCACAAGAATCAATAGTTCTTCTAAAGAATGAAAATCATTTGCTTCCTTTAACGAAATTACTTAAAAAAGGAACAGGCAAAAAAACTATTGCTGTAATTGGTCCGAATGCAAATGATGTTGAAGTACTGCTCGGCAACTATAACGGATTTCCCTCACATCCGGTTACTCCGCTACAGGGAATAAAGGATAAATTTAAAAATGCAAATGTTATTTATGCCCGCGGATGTGATATTGCGGAAAATGTACCTTCTTTTACAGTGATAGGTAAATCGTTTTTTTATACTTCAAAGGATAAAGATGTTCACGGATTGAAAGGCCAGTATTTTGACAACAGGGAATTTAAAGGTAAACCTGCATTTACAAGAATTGATACGAATATTGATTTTAATTGGTGGGATGAACCGCCGAGTAAAAATTTTAGCCCGACAAATTATGGTGTAAGATGGACCGGGGTAATTGTTCCGCCTAAGACTGGAGAATATGCTTTTGGAGGATATGGATATAACGGTTATAGAATTTATCTGGATGATTCTCTCTTAATTAAATACTACGGTGAATTTGATCCTGAAAAGACTTACAAAAATATACATCTTATTGCCGGCAAAGCATATAAAATAAAAGTTGAGTTTTATGAAAAAGAACGTTATGCTTTTATGCATTTAATCTGGAATATTCCGGATGATAGTCTTGAACAAAAAGCAATTACAGCGGCTAAAAGATCGGATGCTGTAGTTATGGTTATGGGATTATCTCCGCGTCTTGAAGGGGAAGAGATGAAAATAAATATTAAAGGTTTTAATAGAGGCGATAGAACATCTCTAACACTTCCGGAAACTCAAGAGAATTTAATTAAAAAAATTGCTTCAACAGGAAAACCAATTGTTTTAGTTCTGTTAAACGGGAGCGCATTAGCGGTAGATTGGGAAAATGAAAATATTCCCGCAATAATAGATGCTTGGTATCCGGGTGAAGAAGCAGGAACTGCAATTGCCGATGTAATAAGTGGAGACTATAATCCGGGAGGTAAACTGCCGCTTACTTTTTACAAATCCGTTAATCAATTGCCTCCTTTTATCGATTACAGTATGAAGAACAGAACTTATCGTTATTTTAAGGGACATCCGTTATATCCGTTCGGATACGGTCTTAGTTATACCACTTTTACATTTAATAATTTAAAAATATCAAAAGATATTATTTACCCGGATGATTCTGCTTATGTCTCGGTTGATGTTACAAATACAGGGAAAGTAAAAGGTGATGAAGTAGTCCAATTATATATAAAAGCAAAAAAAGATAAACGAGCAATAAAAACTTTAAAAGGATTCAAGAGAATATCGCTTAAACCTAATGAAACTAAAAATGTTAAATTTAAAATTTCAAATACAACACTTAAAAGGTGGGTTGACGGAAAAGGTTTTGTAGTTGAGCCTGACCGGTATAAAATTATGATAGGATCATCTTCTTACAATAAGGACTTGCACGTAATTGATCTGCTAGTACGGCATAAGAATTAATAAAAAAATTTTAATCCATACAAACTATTTGGTAATAAAATATTAGAAATTATAACTTACTATAATGTTTAAGTTTATTCTATAATAAAACATATCCTTCGGAATTATTTGTTAAAATGGTCACAAAAATAAAATATTACAACCTATTGCTTTTTATTTTTATATAGTTTATTTTAATATCGAATAAACTGAGTAACATTTTAAGCGGAAAAGAATAAAATTTACCTAAGAAAAAATAAAAAGTAGATTTAATAATAAATAAGAAGAAAAGATATATGACAAAAAAAATCTTTACAGTTATTATAAGTACTTTATTCTTTTTACAGTTTTTTAATAGTTCAGTATATGCAAAACCCACCGGTGGCCTAAAGGGAACCGTAATAGATAATCAAACAAAGCAACCTCTGCCTTTTGCAAACGTTTTTATCAAAGGAACAGGATTAGGAAGTGCGGCTGATAATAGCGGGAATTATGTTATTAATAATATCCCCCCAGGTGAGTATACTGTTCAAGTTACTTTTGTCGGTTATAAACAAAAAAAAGCTGAAATAACAATAAAAGAAAACCATATCTTAATATATAATTTTTCTTTGAACCCGGTGGCTGTAAAAGGAAAAGAAGTAGTTGTTACTGCACAAGCTGAAGGGCAGACAAAAGCTATTAATCAACAGTTGAATGCTGCGTCAATCCAGAATGTAGTTTCTGCGGCTAAAATACAAACACTGCCGGATGCAAATGCAGCAGAATCTGTAGGCAGATTGCCAGGTGTATCGCTTGTTAGAGAAGGCGGTGAAGCATCGCAGGTAGTCATTCGGGGTCTTGCGCCGCAGTATAATCAAATAACTATTGACGGAATCCAACTGCCTAGTAATATAGCTTCCGGTAATCTTATCACAAGTACAGATCTTAATAATTTAACTAATAGTTCAATCGGTGATAGGGCAGTGGATTTAAGTATGATTTCTTCAAGTAGTCTTGGAGGTATTGAGGTTATAAAGGCAATTACACCGGATATGGATGCTGCTGTTCTAGGAGGTGTTGTGAATTTTGATTTGAGGAAGGCAAACAAAAGTTCACATAGTTTGTTGCCTACGGTAGGACTGCTTGCTCAACGTGGATATAATGGACTAAAAAACAATGCAAATGATTATAAATATGTAGTCTCAATTGAAAATCGTTATTTCGACGATCACTTCGGTATTTTCTTACAAGGTTCGGCAGAGAAACGTAATCTTAGCGACCAGCAGTTCAGCGCAGATTATACAATTCACAATATTAATGTAGACATGGGAGAGGCTACTATACCGAATTTGGATAACTTAACTCTGACGGATACTTATAGAATTCGAAACCGGGATGATGGTACTTTAGTGCTGGATTATAAGGGCAAAGATTTTACTATAGGTTTAGAAAATGTTGCGAGCTACAGTGATACAAAGGCTACAGATCGTAGTGAGACGGCATATATCTGGAATGCTTCAAGAGAAATTAACTATGGACTGAGCGGTACGGATAATAAGTTAAATTCATTAACAAGTCTATTAAATATTAAGGCTTCAATACCGTTTTTCCAAGTTAACGGGACATTAGCTTACTCATATTCACGGTCTCAAAATCCGGGAGACGCTACTTTTAATTTTATCCAGAACTATGGCGGATTTACCGGCGGTATTGGTCCATCAGTTTCCAAACTTTCGCCGGAAACAATTGCCTCATATATTACACCGAATGATTCTGCTGCCTGGTTAGATAATATCACTAATTCGGCCTATTTACTCAAGGACCGTTTTTATGAGGGAAAGATTGACATTGAACATGATTTTAATCTATTCGACTTTTTAAGTGCTAAACTGAAGTTTGGCGGAATGTACCAGGATAGAACTCGTTCATATGATTATAATCAAAGAAGCGGTTCTTTAATATATAATGGAGGGGATGTTGTTACTACTGCCTTTCGAAAATCTTATCCGAATTTGTATTTTAACTCTACTGGGTTGAGTATGGCAAATTTCGTATACAACGGATACAGTTATGGGAATTTCCTCAATGGAGCATATTCACTCCCATATTCTCTTAATAGCGATCTTATGTGGCAATTTATTCCAATTACTATGCAGACAAGTGCTTCATTAGGCGGTGGCTACAGAGCAAACGACCTGGCCTCAAAGGTAAACAATTATAATGGCACAGAAGATAAAAGCGCCGTTTATGGAATGTTGACACTCAATTACGGCAATTTTCTTACACTTCTTCCCGGTGTGCGTTATCAAAATCTTACTGGGACTTATACCGGTGGAAGAGTAGATCAAACTATTCCTGGTGGTAAATACAGCGATACAACTGTAACTGAAACTCATGGGTATCTTCTGCCAATGGTTCACCTGATATATAAACCTCTGGATTGGCTGCAAGTTCACTTTGCTTACACAAATACTTTGAACTATCCTGATTTCACTACAATTACTCCAAGGTATCAGATAAGTAATAGTTATGTCAATTATAATAATTATAAATTGAAACCGGCAACGTCACAAAATTTTGATCTTGTTCTGTCTATTTATTCTAACGATATAGGGTTATTTACTATTGACGGATTTACAAAAAAAATAAAAAATATGATCTTTTATTCGGACACTTGGGTCACCGACTTATCTCCTTATCCTGGACTTCCTAATAAGAAAGGTGTTCTTACAGAATTTGCTACTTATATTAATAGTCCTTATGCAGTAGATAATGCTGGAATGGAAATTGACTGGCAAACGCATTTTTGGTACTTACCCGGAGTCTTATCAGGATTAGTATTAAGTGTCAATTATACACATATTTTTTCAAAAGCACATTATCCGAAAACTGTAAAATATGTAACGTATGATGAATATGGTAATACCAAAACTACCGTAGTCGATACATTCTATATTGATGGCTTAAAAGATCAACCAAAGGATATAGCTAATTTAGCTGTAGGCTATGATTATAAAGGTTTTTCTTTAAGAGTATCAATGATATATCATGATAAAATATTTACTCAGACAGGTTTTCTCTCGGCGGCAAGAGCTCTTGGAGGGAGTTATATACGTTGGGATCTTTCTGTAAAGCAGGACCTCCCATGGTACGGACTTCAGGCTTTTGTAAATCTTAATAACCTCAATAGTGAAGAAGATGTAAGTTTAAACGCAAAAACCAATTTCGATGCATACCGTCAACGTTATGGTTTAGTGGCTGAGTTGGGACTTCGTTTAAATCTATAAACTTATTAAATAACTATTAGCAGAAGTAATTGAATTTAAGCATTCTATGTTTATTACATGTAATAATACATGCAAACATAAATAGCAATCTCATAATAAACCAATAAAAAAAGGAGATACTATGAAAAAACTTCTATGGTCGATGGCACTAATTTTAGGAGCGCTTCTTATCTTTCCTGCTCACTCATTCGCTCAGCAAGTTTTTACACCTGATACGGTTGTTATTGCGCCACTTCCACCTGGAAATGTCAACACTGTTATAAACAGTGATACTATTACCGGGGGATTAAGGAAGCATCCAAATCGCGTTTATGAATTGAAACGAAAATTTGTTTATCAGGTAAGTGAACCAATTGAAATAAACGGTTCTGTTACTATTATAGACAGCGGATCAACTTCAGATCGTCCTCCGGTGCTTGCTCCTCAGATTCTGCAAAACAATCAATCTATAGATCATTTCTTCGATCTAAATGGTAAAGGCGGCACTGTTAAAATAAAAAATGTATATTTTCTTTCTGTTCGTTCTGACGGTAACGTCCTCGGATGGTCTGACGGTATTCGTATCAATGCAGACAGCGTAAAAGTAACGTTTGTGGGCGATATCTTTGACGCATTTACACATACTTCAATAAGTTTAGCTGGACAGTGGGATAAACTAAAAGTATATGATTGTGTCTTTAGAAACAATATGCATAATACTTCTTACTTTGGCGGCGGCGGATATCTGTCAAACGGCGGAACTGATATGGATACTACTATGTTTATTAACAATACTTTCTTTTGTAACAATGCTTATGCGTTCTCTGTCCGTGGATATAGTCCGTATGCAGAATTCTCACATAACACTTTAGTATATGGTACAGTAAATCCCTTCTTAACATATTTAGCTCAAAATCTACATATGGACAACAACCTCTTTTATTCAATGCACTCTTATGGTGGTATTCCTGAGCAAGTAATTCAATCCTGGTTCGAGAATTATCCTGATACATCAACAAGTAGTATTGTTCAAGTAATGATCGCAGACAGCACAAGCTGGTGGACACAACTATGGGGCGGTGGATCAAACGGATCAGTTCCAGGTCCTGATGCTTATATAGGCTCTGGTGGTACCGGTAATGCTACTGTTACCGCTGCACAGGAAGCTCCATCTGCGAGAGTTTTAGATTTAAGAAACAATGATTATTTCTGGCCGCAGAAATTATATGATGTGTACAAAGCATATAATGATACTGTAAAAACAACAGATTCTGTGGACGTACCTAATTATACTACATCTGGTACCAAGGCTCTTATGGTTAGAAAATTATATTTACCGCATTGGATTAGCCCATATGCTCGTTATGCTATTGCAAAAATTGACAGTAATGGCGGTCATGTAGATACAACCGGTAATATGAACCTCGATCCTGGATTTAGTAATACCGACGTTCAAAATCAGATCAATAATATGATGACCTACGTTATAGGTATTGCAACCGGCACAGTAGATACTGCATGGTATTTCAATCCAAGTGGTGGTTCTTTATATCCGCCGGCATGGCCTTTAACTGAAAATTTATCTTATACAAATTCTACTCTTATGCATGGCGGTACAGACGGTTTTGCAGTTGGCGACTTAAACTGGTTCCCATCACAAAAATCTCAGTGGGAAGTAACCGATGTTAAACAGATTAGGACTTCTGTTCCCGATAAATTTACTTTAGGTAACAATTATCCGAACCCGTTTAACCCTACAACTACCTTTAACTTTAGTATTGCTAAAAGCGGTTTGGTAAGAATTGCTGTCTATAATGTACTTGGACAAAAAATTAAAACACTAATTGATAAACAAATGCAAGCCGGAAATTATAAGGCTACCTGGGACGGTACTGATAATTTCGGAAGTCATGTTTCAAGCGGTGTTTATTTTTATAGGCTCGAATCTCACTCATTCAGTGTAACTAAGAAAATGATACTAATGAAATAAGAAACACAAGGCCCCCTTACCCCTTCCTGACTCGTCTTGGCGAAATATTTCGTCAAGACGAAACCAAGAAGGGAAATGACTGACCATTATATGAAGCTTAGTGATTCAGAAATATATGTCGGTTGTTACCTGGAATTTGAGTATTTTGAAATCGGAAATCCTTGAAAACTATATATTGCGCCCGTTTGAAAGTTGAGGGATTTCAATTATTAAAACTTATCGTATATAAAAAAGACGCGTTTCGGCGCGTCTTTTTTATTGTCGTTAGAAATTTGAAATTTAGTATAGCACTTTTTGTTACTTATATCTTTTACACATTCTCCCTATATCCCCTTCCCATTGGGAAGGGGGGAGGGGATGGGCTATTTCAACAACAACATCTTCTTAGTTGAGATAAAATTCTCTGCTTGCCCGCTGATAGGCGTGGCTCTCAATTGATAAAAATAAATTCCGCTGGCAAGATTATCTCCGTTAAAATTTACAATGTATTTGCCTGCGGTCTTTTCTTCATTTACTAGAGTGGTTACCTCTTTGCCCAAAATATCATAAACTTTTATTGTTACATAACCTGTTTTAGGAATGGAATATTTTATTTTAGTAGTCGGATTAAATGGATTCGGATAATTCTGAAATAGACGGTAATCTTTAGGAATTTTATTAATTTTAACACCTGTAATAACATTATTAGAATCTACGGCAAACCTGAATACATCTTCGGATGTAATTGTTTTATAAGTAACTATATGAAGTGTGTCTCCTTTACCCGGCAATACTCCTGAATGGAAATTAAAATTAATTTGATATGAACTTTCTGCACCTGTTGCATTATGGGGCTGAAGAATAATTGCATAAGACGGTTTCCATGGTGATAAGTTTTGAATTTTGGAAAAAATTGATGCAAATGCTATTGCTTTCTCTTGATAAGTTTTATCAAACAAATAAAAAGGAACGATAACTCGAATTTGGGTACCATAAGTTGTAATTATTGTATCCATCGGATTAATATACATACCTGCAGAATTTGTATCCATATCATTAAAAATTATATCCCAATCATAAGGTAACTCGATTTGAGGATATCCGGCTTGCGGCGGAAAAGATACTGTATAGTCCGAATCGAGTTCAGATCTATTGAAACCGGTCTTATTATAATTTATTCCGGTAGCATAATCATGTACAGTCAATTTTATTCCATTAAAAGAGGGAGTAGATAAACCGTTTATAACAGGATAATTTGAAATGATTTTTTCCTTGGTATTGAAATCGGTAATATCCATAGTTTTGGCATTAGAATCATCCGCGTTAAATGTTAACCGGTAAGTATCTTTTGTAAGCTTTGAGGTATCTGTTACCTGTATGTAAAATTGAGGTGTTGCATTTCCTTTTTCATGAAATATATTGGTAGTTATGTAAGACCTTTCGGCATAATTTAAAGAAAAAGGTCCTTCTATAATTGAAGAATCCTTGACTCCGTCTGATGCATTAATTTTTAAATAATAACCGTCTGAATTCGGTATATCACGATAATCCCATTTATAATTATTAATGCCTGTTGCATAATTACCGGAGTTTATTGCTGTAAAATTGCTGTTTCTATTTAACGAATAACTTAACGTTATATTAAGATTTTGATTATCTGCGTCTTCCGCCAGCCAGGAAATATCGAAAGTACCATCTGTCAAAGAAGTATCTTTTAAAAATTGAGTCTGCTGCAATTCCGGTTGTGCATCGCCAGGATTATTAACAGTAAATTTTCCGCCGCCTATTGAATAATAATTCTGACGCATATCGGAAGAGTTGTATGCTATTATTCTTAACAGATAATTTACACCGTCTTTATTATTTACTGTGTTCCATTGATATGAATTACCTGATGCATTTATACCTGAAGCTAAAACATACCAGTCTTTTCCCATATCCGACGAATATTCAATTACAGCTTTTGCATTGACATCATTGCCGGAATAGTTCCATGTAATATTAGTGTTGCCACTAATCTCTCCGGAAGTTGGTGCCGTTAAATTAATTTTATAATTATCGTTTCCGCTTTCATCGCCCGGATTAGAAGTTATATACGGCCAGTTTCTGTTTATATAAATATATACTGCGTTTTGAACCATACTATAATAATCGTGGGATAAAAAGATAGCTAAAGTTAAATATTTGCTTTCCCCGCTTTTCAAACTGAAGGGTCCCGTTCCAAAATTAATTATATTATCTCCCGGCTGTTTATTAAGAACACTTGTTGAATCAATTCCACCGCTTAACCAATCCCACATTAATGTACTATTCTTCGGAACATTAGGCATAGAATTAGTGTACTGTGCAGTATGAAAAGATGTTAAACCCAAACCATCAGGTGTATCCAGTAATTTAAAACCTATATAGCCTGGGTGTTTCCCAAACATACCGATTCCATTTGAATCCCATTTGTAAATTGTATTATTTGCTGAAGAATTAAGATCATGCAAATCATGATTTAAATATATATTTATAAGATCATCTGAAAAATCTTGATAACCGCCGATATGAGGATCGCCTTGAAAGCCGAAATAAACTTTGTTTAAATCTTCAGGACTTTCATTTGTAATTTTATATCTAATTATTAATGCATCTTTAAATGATTGGCTACCAAATTGATATATATGCACTTCAGCTTTCAAACCTAAACCTCTTTTTGTAGTATCGCCCGGGAAAGGATAATAAGGAAATTTAGCATTTGAATAATCGTCCATTACATAATATGCTTCATCGAGCGGATTGATCAGGCTGTCTCCCGGGAATTCCGGCCAGCTGCTCCAATTTGACGGCCATGAAGATGGATTGTTTTTTGTTGCCAGGTAATTTTGGTTAGAATTTTCATACCCGCTGTCCGGCAGCCAGCCCCATTTTTGTGTTCCATCTGGACTGTAAGTACCCTGGTTTGGTAAAATGAAAGAATCATCAGTAATATGGAGCGTGTCTCCGCTGCTGTCTACAACTTGTGCCGCAACTATAGGGCCGAACTCAAACATATAACCTAAACTATCACTATCCCAAAAAAAATCAGCCCTGTTAGCCATATAATTCGGCTTACCGATTGAGCCGTAATTAAAAACCACAGTAGATATATCATTAGAGTTTAGGATAGCTTGTTTTATTGCCCCTTGTTCCCCTTGTACTTTATTTTGGGAATAGACACATGCTGTATTTATAATTAAAATACAAAATACGGTTTTGAATATAGACGATTTCATAAGGCTCCTCTGATTTGGCAACAAAATAGTTAAATATTCTTATCTCAAATATTTTTTCATTCGTTAAGAAACTAGACTTTTTGTAACGTGCTAGTTTGTTAGTTAATATGAAAAATAAATTAAAATTCGAAATTCTATATCTTATAAGAATTGAGAAGGGAAGAAGTAAGTAAATTTTTTTCATTATGATTACTAAAATATTTTACTTTTGAATCAAGACAATAAAAGAAGTTAACAAATATAATGCCTAAGACTCTCTTTTATAATTGACCGATTTTTTCTGAATTTATAATTAGTATGCTCAATAAATATTGAATCCTTGTATTCATTTGAACACATAAGAAAATTAATTACTATTAAAATTTTTGATACGCCATCAAAAATTCTATGATTTATACTGTTAATCTTTTTGAAGTCCGGTTTTCTTTACTTTTACATAATGCAGACGCCCAATGTTTCAGAAACATTGGGTGTCTTTAAAATATCCGGATAGCTTTCTACAATACCGTCATCTACCCGGTCATTATATCAAATAAAAGCTTAGTTATTCTCCAAAAAGCTTAATTTAGCAAAAAAATCTGCTATTTTGTTCTTAAATGAATATAAGTATTATTTATTTAATAAAAATCAGTAGAATTACCTACGAAAAATTTTCGTACGTAGTATTACTGATTCATTTAAACATTTTTGTAATTATATTAAAACAAAAACTATTTTCGCCTATGCATATAAGTTTACAACAATTAAAAGTGCATCTGGAAAAATTAAGTTATGTCGGCTTTTCTCATTTAAACGAGTATCAAAATAAATTTTACTTAAAGAAGGAAATACAAACTGTATTTCCGGAAATACCGGATGAGATAGTTTACAAATCGATAGAAACCACAAATATTTGTCTGCATGAATATTATCTGTCAAAAAAATACATAACCATGCTCAGCAGCCAAATAATTTCATTATTTAATTTAAAAAAAGGGGATAATGGTTTAAATTAGGGTAGTATGACTGACGATTTAAATCAATATCTAAAGCTTCTATTTAGTTTAAACGATCCGATCTATTATTCCATTGTTTTTACGGTACTGCTGTTTATACTGCTTTATCTTATTTTCAAATATGTTGTACATCCAATGCAGAAAAAATATAAAGCAGAAAAGATGGAACTTGAACTTAAGAACGCAAGATTGATGGCTCTGTTTGCCGAACTTGACCCTGACCCTGTGATTAGAATAAATATGCAGGGCGAAATAATTTACATGAATAATTCCGCAGCTGCGCTTGTGAAGGATGAAAAACTGGATGGCAGGCATATTAAAGAAATTATCCCTATTATAAACTTTCCTGTTGACTATTATATACTTAATAATAGATCAAAAAATATATCTTATAGTTTAAACTCTAAAAATTATTCAATTCTTTTTAAAGGAATTTCATCGCTGGAAATTGCTCAATTGTATTTTCACGATATAACGGAAAAAATTGAATATGAAAATAAGCTGAAGGAACTATCCGCTTCTTTACAAAATAAAATTGAAGAAGACAGGCAGCGGATTGCCAGGGAACTTCACGACGACATCGGGCAAAATCTTTTAATCTTAAAAATGAATTTAATAAACAAATACCGTAGTATATTGAATAACGCCGGGCTGGAGAATGACTTTCAGGAAAGCATTGACTTTCTCCAAAAAATACTGCTGGAGTTGAAAATAATTTTATATGATCTTAAACCCCCGGTGCTTGAAGAAATGGGACTAAACATGGCTCTTTCATCTTTGATTAATAAAATTTCCGGCGACGGATTATTAAAAGGCAGCTTTAATGTGTTCGGAATAGAAGAAAGAATAAATCCCAAAATTGAAATAACTCTATACAGAATCGTACAGGAAGCAATAAATAATATTTTAAAGCATTCATATGCAAAAGAATTTTCCGTTCAGTTAATAAGACAGGATAGTATGTTAAAAATGCTTATTTATGACGACGGTGTCGGATTTAATTATAATAATAATGGTTTTAACGGTTACGGACTAATAAATATGAGAGAAAGAGTCGAGAGTTTTAAAGGGAATTTTAAAATTGAGAGTTCGAATAACAACGGAACTTTACTTGTTATTGAAATACCTGTGGAGGTTATCGAATGAATACTAATGAGCAAATAAAAATTCTTGTTGCCGATGATCATAAGCTTTTCCGGGCCGGTATAATTAAAGTCTTAAGTAGTTTGGATAATCTTGTCGTAATAGGAGAAGCAGGCAACGGTGAAGAGCTGATAAAAAAATATTTTGAATTATTGCCCGACGTTTTGCTTGTGGATATTTCAATGCCTGTATTATCAGGAGTAGAAGCAGTAAAAAAAATTAAAGAATCCAACGAAACAGTAAAAGCATTGTTCCTTTCAATGTATGATTCCGAGGAATATGTTTATTCGTGTTTGATAGCCGGGGGCGCAGGACTAATAAACAAAAACAGTATGGAAGAAGAATTGCATAATGCAATTGTTAAAGTTTATAGCGGTGAAAAATATTTCGGGAAAGACTATCCTGAAGAAAAATTAATGGAATTATTAAACCGGTATAAATCAATCCGGCCGAAGAGTATTGATACAGATATTTCCACACTTACAAAAAGGGAACTGGAAATATTAGGATTAATCGGAGAAGGATTTACAAATATTGAAATTGCGGATAAAGTAATGTTAAGTGTAAGAACGGTAGAAACGCATCGAGCGCATATAAGCCAAAAATTAGGCATTAAATCGCTGCCGGAATTAATTAAGACTGCAATCTCTTTTACTCAGAACGAGAAAACCAATTCATTTTCATAATTTTAATAATTAATGTGTAAAATATTTAAAAAGTTTATACTAAAAAAATGTAATTTATTTTATAAAATTTTGATAAATAAGTAAAAAACAGTTATTATAAATAACTAATTTTTAGTTTTCCAATAAAATAACGAGGCGGAGTTGGAAACTATAGGTAAGATTTTTACAAAATCAGAAGCAGTTACATTGTACGACGCTGTTAATTCTTCTTCTAAAATTAACACGTCTGAATTGCAAAATATTGTTACTAAGACCAAAGATCATATTATGTTTCAGATAATTGAAGGAGAACTTATTATACTTGATAATAAAAGGAACATTATTTTTACCGACGGAAATTCAAACACTGTTTCTAAAAGTACGGTTTTTCATGTTTTTAGTACATCCGTTGTAAATAAACTGCTTGCTGATAACAATAACCCGGAAACTCATGTTGAGAAAAGGAAAAATGTTTTAACAATAACAAATGGAGATACTACATTGGAACAGGGAATAGATTGTCCCCCATTTTGCCCATAAACTATGATTTATCCATATATATTAACACTTTCAATATTAACCTGGGGTATAATTCCTTTTCGACAGTATAAAAAGAGATTTTTTATATTTTTTTTGATATACTCTGTAATGGACCCGATAACATTAACCACGTACTTACTTTTTCATTTGAGTTCTTTAAGTATATATATTCCATTGGTAGTATTATCAATATTTTCATTATTCGAAGTTAAAACGATAAAAAAGAATGTCTTTTTGTTTATTCTCATAATAGCAGCAAGCGTAATATGTTCATGTTTTGGTACTATGAAATTGTTTAGAATTTGTATTATGTTTTTAGATCTTGTAACATTTATTATTTTCTTAAAATTTGCGTTAATTGAACTTTATAAAGAGGGTCATATAAACTTATTTTATTTTATGCTCTGCGTTTATGAAATATCTTTGTCGTTAAAATTTATGTTGGATGTAATTAATATTAAAACAGGAATAATGTTTTTTTATTTATCCTTATTTTTTGAAATATTCATCGGTATATATTTTATTATTTACAATGAAATAACAAGCCCGAAGATAAAACTAAAATTAAGTTCGGAAAAAATGCGTTAACAATAACAAACGGAGAGGCTACTTTGGAAGAAGGAATACCATGTCCTCCGAATTGTCCATAATTTATGAGTATCCCAAATATAGATTTAGCACTTTCAATATTAATCTGGGGTATTGTCCCATTTCGGCAGTATAAAAGGAGATATTTTTTATTTTTTTTAATACTGGCAATTATGGATCCCATAACAATATTCATAATTTTGCTTTTTCATACTAGCTCTTATAATATCTATATAATATTTGTTATAGTATCAATAATTTCATTATTTGAAATCGGAACAATAAAAAAAAATATCTTTTTATTTATTGCTCTATTTCTTTTGGGCGGAATAATTTCCTGGGTTGGTACTGTAAAATTATTTATTATTTTTCTTATGCTTTTACACATAATAACTATTATAATTTTTCTAAAATTTGTAGTATTGGATTTTTATAAAAATGATATAATAAATTTATTTTATTTTGTAATATGTATTTATGAAATATCTTTGTCTCTAAAGTATTTTTTGACTTTAACCGATGTTAAAACTGGAATAGCATTTTTCTATATTACATTATTTTTTGATTTATTTATTGGTATATATTTTATTATTTATAATGAAATTAACAGCCCTAAGATAAAACTAAAATTAAGTTCGGAAAAAATGTTGTAAGAATAATAATAGGAGATACCGTTTGGGAGATATCTTAGTTCAAACTGAAACTGATTTTAAACACACATTGTTTATAAAAAGTTCTTTCAAAGACTTTATAATCCATTCAATCATCAAATCTTCTTCTCCGGCATATGTACATATCTTCGGATCGCCGGGACATTTTACCGAGCAGTAATTTTCCCGCGGTAATATTATTTTATTTATGTTGCCGCTTGGTCCCCATAATTTAGGCGAACATGCTGTTAATGGGCAGAATACAGAAATTGTTTTTACTTTAAGCGCCGCTGCTATATGCATTGGTCCGGTACTTGAAGAAATTAAGCAATCCAGAGCTGCAATATTTAAAATAGTTTTCCTTAAATCGGAATTTATATCCGGATATTCCAC
>CAZHBJ010000063.1:0-17450 GCA_964530445.1 uncultured Ignavibacteriaceae bacterium | reverse complement strand
GATATTGAATATTCTTGTTGCCGCATTCCGAGCGTTGCAGCGAAATAAAATGCGCTCATTTTTAACAATGCTTGGAATTATAATAGGTGTCGGTGCAGTAATAACAATGTTGGCTATCGGTCAAGGTGCAGAGTACTCTGTAAAACAGCAGATTGCTGCTCTGGGTACAAATGTTCTTATAATATTTCCGGGATCCCAGCAGCAAGGTGGTATTAGAACCGGAGCGGGCACCATGACTACTTTAACTGAAGAGGATGCTCAAGCTATTCGGGAGGAATGTCCTGCTGTTGCTTACGTTTCGCCAGGAACTTTTTCCGGCGGTCAGGTTATAGCAGGAAATCTCAACTGGTTTACTTCCATCCAGGGTGTGGGAGTTGAATATACACAGATAAGAGAATGGGATGTTCAGTACGGTAACTTTTTTTCAGATCAAGATATTAAAAGCGCAACTAAAGTCTGCGTACTCGGTAAAACAGTAGCCGATAACTTGTTTCCCGATGCCGATCCGGTAGGACAGAATATAAGAATTAGAAATGTTCCTTTTAAGGTAATCGGAGTACTTACAAAAAAAGGACAAAATGCAATGGGTCAAGATCAAGATGATGTAATTCTCGCACCTTACACCACTGTCCAAAGAAGACTTTCCCACTTTCCCTATATAAGGCAAATTTTAGTTTCAGCCACCAGTTCTAATAATATTGAAACAGCAGAGAAACAAATAACCGAACTTCTAAGGATGCGTCACAAAATTGCACGGTACGAAAGTGATGATTTTACTATCCGCAATCAATCCGACTTAGCTAACGCTGCAACGGCAACTTCGCAAATATTAACTATTCTTCTGGCTAGTATTGCTTCCGTTTCATTATTAGTCGGAGGAATTGGAATAATGAACATCATGCTGGTATCTGTTACTGAGCGTACAAGGGAAATCGGAATTAGAATGTCCGTTGGCGCAAGAGGAAGAGACATTCTTACTCAATTTTTAATTGAAGCTTTGGTTCTTAGTTTACTGGGAGGAATCATAGGGATTATACTCGGTATTGTAGGTTCTAAATTAATATCCGGGTTTGCCGAGTGGCCTACTTTTATCACGGCATTTTCAATTATACTTTCATTTGGATTTTCAATTCTAGTAGGATTGTTTTTCGGTTTTTATCCTGCAAGGAAGGCTGCACTATTAAACCCGATAGATGCACTTAGATATGAATAAAGTTGTTTCGCCCGAACAACTTTGCGCCCCCGCGCCTTTGTGATAAAAAATTCACAAAGGCGCAATGACGCAATTTCTTTTACCATTTATTTTTATGAATTCGAGACTTATTGAATCTTTCCTCCGCTTTTACTTTTTCAGCAGGATAACCCAAGGAAATTATTGAAACAGGAACTATATTTTCCGGCAAAGAATAATAACTTCTAATACCTTCAACGGTTTCCTTATTAGGGTAACTGCTGACCCATACGGCGCCTAATCCCAATGCGTGAATTGCTAATAGTGCATTTTGAGTTGCTGCCGAACAATCCTGTACCAGATAATCGATGTTCATTTCAAGTTTGGAATCACCGCAAACTATAATTGCAAGCTGTGCTTCCTTAAGCATTTCCGCATGCGGATTAATTTTAAATATCTGGTCTATGGCTTCTCTTTCATCTATTACAACAAAATGCCACGGCTGGTAATTCATTGCGGAAGGGGCATACATTGCCGCCTTAAGGATTGTTTCAATTTGTTCCTCGGAAATTTTTTGATTAGTATATTTGCGTATGCTTCTTCTATTTAGAATTGTTTCCATTGTATCCATAATATCATCCATAAATTGATTAATAAAACAATTCAAATGTAAAAAATTTTGTATCTAATAAACAGAAAACTTTTAACGGAAAATTATTATTATGAACAGTCTACTTTTTATTGCTCATCGCGGAGAATCTTATGATGCGCCAGAAAATACTCTTGAATCCATAAACCTTGCTTGGGAAAAAAATGACGACGCAGTTGAAATTGATATTCGTATGACCGGCGATAATAAAATTGCAGTAATCCATGATTCTAATACCGGAAGAGTCAGCGGTACTTATTTTAAAGTTGCTTCCCAATCTCTTAATACCTTAAAAAAATTGGATGTTGGTATTTATAAAGATAAGAAATATACCGGCGCAAGAATTCCGTCATTAAGCGAAGTGCTCGATACAGTTCCAGAAAACAAAATTATATTTATTGAAATTAAAGGCAAGTATAACATATTGGAACAGCTTAAACTTAATATCCGAAAATCAAAGCTTAAGCCGGATCAAGTAAAAATAATGGGATTTGACTTTACTACACTTAAAAAAGCACGTGCTTTATTTAATAATTATGAGATATTTTGTCTTCGTAAATTCGGAGTTGAATCTACACCGTTTTTCAATTTAAACCATAATAAAATAATTGAGGCTGTTTTAAAACATAAATTTAACGGTATAAATATTAGGTACTCAAAATATTTAAATAAATATTTTGTAAATAAGATACATAAAAACGGGTTAAAGATATTTGTCTGGACAGTTAACAGTATTGAAGCAGGTGAGAAGTTAATAAAATTAGAAGTCGACGGTATAACAAGCGATAGACCTTTTTGGCTGAAGAAACAATTACTTCTTTAGATATAAGATCTGTTTTCTCAAGTGAAAATAATTCCTAATCTTTTTTCGTTGAAGGTTTTTTGGTCCTCCGGATAAAAAGTTAAAAGGTATTTTCATCCCACTGACCAATTTCAAATTTCTTCTTGATATATTCTTCAGCTAAGTTGCAATAAATATTTCGTACCGGAGGGATTAACATGGTAATGCCTGCAATATCAGTTAAAAATCCCGGCGTTAATAATAAAAATCCGCCTATAAGAATAAATAATCCGCTAAGCAATTCGCGGGTCGGCGGTTTACCCTCGCGCAAATTCATGTTGATTCTTCTAATTATTTTAAAGCCTTCCTGTTTGGCAAGAAATGATCCTACACCGGCAGTAATTAAAATTATAATTACGGTATTTAAAGGTCCTATAATAGCCCCTATCTTTAATAGTAAATAAAGTTCTATTATAGGTATTAGTGCAAACAAAAAGAATAATTTTAAAAACATATGACTAAAGCATTATTTGTTTGAAAGTATCACTAATTATTAAACTAAATTTCTTTAGAAAGAATATCACATTTTATATTTTGAAAGTCAAATTTTTATTTTACTTAAGTATTTGTTACGTAAATTCCTGTTCAAATGTTTAAGGTATAATTAAATAATTATTAAAATTTAAAAATTGACGATTATCTAATCCTTTTTTTTAATTTGAAATGTGGGGATTGTATACTCTTGATATTAACGATACCCATCACTTTTGATTCTTTTGACTTTCTATTTTAATTAATTTAATTTATTATATATCCAATATTATCTAGGTTGCTGGAACTATCTCTTGAGGGAAGCTTTTAATTATATCTCAACTTAATAATTCATTTATAAATTATAAGTAAGGGGTATATTATAATTATTTAAGTGACATTATTTATTACATATTTAATAAATCATATTAAAATTGTATTACTTTTTTAAACCCGTAATATGCACGGTTAAGAAGAAGATAATCGAATTAATTTTATCTTTGTTCATTACTTCTTTTTTGTACTGTCAAGTACCAAACGGCGGTTTTGAAAAATGGACCGACGGACAGCCGGATAATTGGACTACTTCTAATTCTCAATCTCTTTATACCAATATTACAAGAACCGGGAATGCTCATTCGGGTTCATTTGCACTTAAAGGTGAAGTTATTAAAACTTCCATTGCAGGTCTTTCTATAATAAATCCGTTTATAAGATCCGGAAATAATGGAAATGGATTTCATGTCGAACAAATTTATGATTCAATCAGCGGTTATTACCAATTTCATGCAGACAGCGGAGATAAATTTATTGCAAACATTACAATGATGAAAGAAGGGCAGCCGATAGGAAACGGAGTTGATAGTTTAGCTCCGGTTTCATCATATAAAATGTTTAATTTTAAAATTGCTTATGATACGGCCGAAGTGCCTGATACCTGTATAATTATTTTTATAATTACCGGACCAATGGGCGGTGTTAATTATCATGTAGGATCTTATTTTATTCTTGATGATTTATCACTTTCAGGAATAGAAACGTCAGTAGTAACAAAGTCCGAAGTAGTACCTAAAAATTATATGCTCTACCAGAATTATCCCAATCCGTTTAATCCGAATACAACTATTAAATTTTCTCTGCCAAATAGCGGTATTGTTAAATTAATTTTGTTTGATATTATGGGAAGAAAAATCGCTACTTTGTTTAAAGGATATAAATCTGCTGGAATTCACGAAGTTAATTTTAATGCAGATTTCTTACCTTCAGGAATTTATCTTTATAAGCTTCAGGCCGATAAATTCTCGGAAGTTAAGAAATTGGTATTACTGAAATAATTATTTTAACAAATATTTATAGAATTTAATTTTACTATGAAAAACATAATTAAGTTTGAAGAATTGGGTATGTTTTGTCTGTCATTATTCCTTTTTAACTTGCTCGGATTCTCGTGGTGGCTGTTTGTAATTTTTATTTTTGCACCCGATATTTCTATGCTGGGTTATCTGGTAAATAACAAAGTTGGTGCGGTTTTGTATAATACGTTTCATCATAAAGGATTGGCAGTAATAATTTATTTAATCGGAAGCTACACATTTAATTACTATCTAATTTTTGCCGGATTAATAATTTTCGGACACTCAAGCCTGGATAGGTTTCTCGGTTACGGTTTAAAATTCAGCGATGCTTTTAAGCACACTCATTTGGGTATGCTTGGTGAAAAAGCAGCAAATTAAATTTTTTCCCAATAAATATCATTTAGTTTGCCGGAAGAAAATGAAACCTAAAAGAAATTTAAACATCTAACCTATAGTTAAACAAAAGGAGTTTTTATGAAATACACTGTTGAAGGAAATGATTTTAATTTTGAAAATGAAGTGTTAAATTCCGAAGTTCCGGTGCTGGTTGATTTTTGGGCTCCGTGGTGCGGTCCGTGTAAAATGGTTGCTCCGATTATTGATGAAATTGCTCAGGAATACCAGGGTAAATTAAAAGTAGTTAAATTAAATACTGATGACAACCAGAATATAGCTGTTAAGTACGGAATTAGAAGTATTCCTACTCTGGGAATTTTCAATAACGGGCAAATTGTTGATGGTGTAATTGGTGCGGTTCCCAAAAATATGATTGAAAATAAACTCAAACCCTTTATTCAAACAATAAATTAAATTATTATGAGCGGGTGAAAATCCGCTCTAAATATTTCCTTTGCCTTAAAGTTTAGTTTATCCTGCTTTTATAACTGTTATGATAATAATTTTACTTTTGGATTTTTTACCGGAAAGTTTAATCTATAATTACACGGTCGGATATTTCATTTTTGTCATCCGGTTTAATAGGGAAGTGTTCGGTTAAAATTTCTCCTATCTTTTGAACGCCGTATAAAATTCCTTTGCTAAAGTCCCCATTTAAAAACATTTCCTGCATTTTATCTTTTATATTATCCCAAGTATCTTCCTTAACCTTCTTATTTATTCCGCTGTCCGCAAGAATATAAAAAAGTCTTTTTTCCAATAATATAAAAATTAAAACAGCGGTGTTATCGCGTGTTTTATTTAATCCCAGTTTGGAAAATTCATTTTCAGCCAATTCGCGGATAGTGCTTTTTCTATTTAGAAATGAAATGTGCTCTTTTATGCTTACGCAAATTTCTCCGGCTGTAGTCTTTTCAACGGCTTTTATCCGGTGAGATATTCTAAGAAGATCATCATCCGATAAGAAATGATATATTAATTGTTTTTGCATAATTAGAATTTTCTTTTGGATAAAAGTATGAAAGCCGGGTAAATTTTACAAGATCTGTTTAAATTAAGATTTGAAAAATAAGATGCGCAGTTAAGACATGAAAGAATTAACTGCGCTTTTGTTTATAATCAATTTAATTTTTTCGGACAGTTATATCCCCGCCTGAGGTTCTTATATAAAGTGTATTCCCGCCGCTGTTCAAATCACCTTCTAATTTGGATGAAGAAACTTTTTCAACATTCATTGTCTTAAATCCGCAATCAATACTGCCACCTGAAGTATGTAAATCTGCATGTGCATTAAAATCTGCAGGCAGCTTTGCAGTAACATCTCCTCCCGAAGATCTAAGGTTTATACCGAAGTTTTTACCGGAATAAATTAATTTTACTTCACCGCCGGAAGTGCCGGCATCGATTTTTCCGTTACTGCCTTTTAAGTATATATCCCCACCTGAAGTTGAGGCGTCAAGGTTTCCTTCAAATCCTTCCGAATGAATATCTCCGCCCGAAGTACTTAGATTTTGATCTCCTTTTGCATTGTACAAGTCAACATCTCCTCCGGATGTAGAAACCTTAAACTTTCCTGTTGAATTTTTAACGGTTACATCTCCGCCTGAAGTTTTTAGGACAATTTCACCGTTAAGGCTCGATAAGTATATATCCCCGCCGCTGCTGGAAACACTCGCGTTATAATTTTTCGGAAGAGTAATTTCAAACTTAAGTCTTATCCCGTTAAACAAATTGAATAAATTCCATCCATGATTGCTTTTGGCTTCAACCGATACGCCTTCATTTGTATTTTCAAAGTTGAAAGTTATATTTTTCTTTGCTTCTTCGTTTCCCAGTATCTTTACATAAATACTTGGCGAATCATTTGTTGAAATATAAACATCACCTGAAGCGGCTTTTAAAGTAAAGTTTTTACCCGGAGCTGTTTTAAAGGTCTTTTCTTGAAGGACTTTTAAATTACTGTAAGATATATTGCTATATCTGCTGCAGCCGAACGAAGAAAAGCTAAAAAGCAGCAGAAATACTATGCCTAGTTTCCCGGTTTTAATGTAATATTCTTTCTTCATGCCGATTTTCTCCTTAAACTTTTTGTATATTAGACTTTAATTTAACTTAAAAGGTTACTAATAAATATTTAGCAAAATAAAGTTAGGCGTAATATTCAATAGAAAAATAAAAATGTGTTGACAGGTAAATAAAACCTGGAAAGCGGTAATTTTTGTTAGGTTTTTGGATATGTTCAGCAATTTGAATACTGAAATTAGTAGTTGTTAGGTTAGAATCTTAATTTAAATATATATTAGTAAATATATAATAGTGTGAGATTTTGGACATACCTTTTTTACTATAAAAAAATTAAATTTGACGGTTTTTTATTTCGTATTGAATGATATTCTTAATATAGAAATTCATTTATTGATTTTATCCTGAATAATACTTGAGATATAAATGAGAACTTTTTTATCGGTTTTTATTGTAATTATTTTTTTATTGTTTCCTTCGGTTTCATTCGGTCAAAAAATTGAAAGCAGTGCTTTCGGTGCACCGGTATTAAAGTTTACTTCCTTAAAAGGTCAAAGTGCTTTAGTTCTCGGAGCCAGAGGCGGCTGGATGATTAATAAAAGTATAGTTCTCGGGGGCGGATTTTATTCCCTTGTAAATAATGTTAAATCAGGCATCATAGATCCTCAAAACGGTCAAAATGTTTCTATGGGATTCAACTACGGCGGACTGGAATTAGAATATGTTTTTTGGTCGGAAGCATCCGTTCATGCATCTCTTGATATGCTTTTTGCAGGCGGCGGTGTTACTTTTGTGGCTTCTAATGAAAACACATCTCATTTAAATTATTTTAGTCAGGATTTGCTGGTTTGGGAACCGGAAGTAAACATAGAATTCAAAATTATAAATTGGCTTCATTTTGCTGCCGGTATTAGTTATAGAATTATCAGCAGTTATAGCGCCTACTATGGAATTAGTAAAGATGACTTAACCGGCCTTAATGGTGTATTCACTTTTAAATTCGGAACTTATTGATTTTATAAATAGTTTTTTATGCAGAATTACCGAGTTGTTAAAATGCAGAATGTAGAAAAGTATGTTAAATTCAAATTTATTTTTATAACGATTTTATTTTTAATTTTTAACTGTTCCTGTCAGAATATTTTCGGTTTTCAGTTTAAGGGATTACCCGACTCAACGATAAATAAAAATACTCAGCCGCCGGATACAATAAATTATGTACCACTATCTAGATTTACCTATGCCAATCAGCGCAGGTACACTTTGGACGGTTCATTGCCGAGAAAGATTACTAAAATTAAACCTGTAAATGCTGCTATAGTCGGAGGGGTTTATTTAGGTGCAATAGTATTTTTGCATCTGCATCAACAGCATGCATGGTGGAGCGGGAATAGAGGCAAATTTCATTTTGAAGAAGATTGGGTTTCCGCAATGCAGGTCGATAAAGCCGGTCATGCTTTCGGTGGTTATATAACTTCATATGTAATGAGTGAAGGTTTGATGGCTTCAGGCCTTTCGTGGGGCAGCGCTACTCTTTGGGGAAGTGTATTCGGGCTTGCATATCAAACTTATGTGGAGACCGAAGACGGCTTTGCAAAAACCTGGGGATTTAGCCCCTCCGATTGGTATTTTGATGCATTGGGTCCGCTTTTCTTTCTTTCGCAGCATTATGTTCCTGCACTGCAAAATATTACCCCTAAATGGCAGTATATACCATCGGAATGGACCGGTGAACCTGTTATAAACCGCCCGAGAACTTTTATAGATGATTATAACAGTTCTACCTTCTGGTGGTCTTTAAATGTTTATAATATCTTGCCTGATAAAATGAAAAAATACTGGCTTCCCTGGTTAAACATTGCAGTAGGATACGGCGCAGATGCAATTGATGTTAAATTTAACCCTAACGGTCCGCCGGATCAATTATCAAGAAGAAGATATATTATCGGGCTGGATTATAATTTGGTAAAGCTTCTTCCTAAAGGAGGATGGTTCTGGAACTGGCTGCGCCAAAGTTTAAACTTTTTAAAACTACCGGCACCTGCAATTGAATTTACAAGTACGGGAACAAAGTTCAAACTTTTATATCCGTTCAGAATAAGTTTGGGTAACTTGAAATTTTAATTCATTATGAAAATTTGTTAATGATAAACTTCTTTCTTATATGGAAGTGAAGTTTTTTATTTCTCTACCGACCTGAAATATTCTAAAATTTCCCTTGCTTCATCTTTGGTTAATTGCTGATCCGGCATAACAACTTTATATTCATCAACCAATTTTTTCATAATGGGGTCTTTCTTCTGCATGTTTACGGTATTCAATAAATAATTCATAATAAAAACCGGTGTATTTTTCTTAGTAACATTTCTTAAAGGCGGGCCTACTAATCTTGAATCCAGTTGATGGCAAGCAACACATTTTGTCTTGAATATTTTTTCACCTTTTTCTGCAAGACCTTTATTTAACGAACCTAATTTTACTTCCTTTATAGGGCCTATTCCATTATCATCGGGATATTCATACTTAGGTTTCGGCGCGGTCCGGATTGCCGCATTACTTTGTTTGGATTGATTCTCTTCCTTAATTTTTTGCTGGGCAGCAGGGTTTTCGGAAATATCGGGAGCAGGCTGCTTCTCAGTTTGATATTTGCGATTTGAACATGAAATATTTAATAATGTTAAACCTATTAAAAGAATAAAAAGATATTTGAACTTCATTGAATTCTCCTGAAACTATCGAGGATAAATTTAAACATCTACAATAATTTAATTCATTAATTTTATAAATATTGAAAAAGTAATAATAATTGAAGACTTAAGTTTAATTATTTATCCCTAGCTGGGCAAGAAAATACTTAAGTTTTTAATAAAGCTGTGAGGATACTCATTCAATTAAATTGAAAGATCAAATTAAATATTCCTTCTTTTTCTACTTATACCGATGAAAATTAAGATTACGCAAAGTGCAGCAAAAACAATCGATATAATTAAGAAATATTGTTTTGGTGAAAATGAAGTTACTTCAAGCTGTGCGCGATTAATTCCGTTAAGATTTAAAATATATGCTTCAATGTTTGCTATCTGCTGCTGCGTAAGAGTATAAGAGTCACCGTAATCAAACATTTTTAAAGCGGGATTAGGGCCGCCTGGTACTGAACCATGCTGAATGAATTTATCGATATTATTGGCAAATATTTGCGGATTTTTATTAAATAAATCTTTGCTGATTGGATTAAGTGCAGGTACTTTACCGTAATCAGAGCCGGGATTGGCAATACCTCCGGTTCCATTAGTTCCATGGCAAGATTCGCAATCTTGATTAAATAATAATGCCCCATGAGCGACATTTCCAATCATACTTGCCGCCGGACCTGGTACATTTTGTTTCCTAGAATTTGATGATTTGCTAGTTGTACTTGAACTTAATGAACTTGAGGTTCCTGATTGCCCGCTTAATTCACTGTTGTCTGATGTAGTTGAGCCCGCCTCATGAGGACTTAATAAATAATCTGCCAGGTTGTTTAATTGTTTGGTATTCATCATTGTGAACGGAGGCATTATTGATTTTGGGAAATGTTTTTTTGAATTTGTCAATTGAGTAATTATCCATTCCTTTGTTCTGTTTTTTTGAGATTCGTTTGTAAGATCGGGACCTATTTTTCCGCCTTTCCCGCTCATAGAATGGCAGGCTATGCACCCGTATTTGGCAAATAATTTTTCCCCTGCTTTTGCCGAAAGAGATAATTTAAATGTCTTTGCCTTATTTTGCTTAGGCTGTTGTATGGTTTTTACTTTACTATTATACCCTGTAATTGTTAGAGTAAGCAATAATACTACGAAAATAAATCCTCCCGTCATCATTGCCGGTCTCTTTAAAGGATTTCTTTCGCTCCTGCGATCAAAGAAAGGCAGCGAAACGAAAATTAAAATTACTAATGTGGGTATTCCTACAGTACCTATAACTTCTAAAGCGCCGGGAAAGAATTTTAAAGCTTGATATAAAAACAAAAAATTCCATTCCGGTTTTGGAGTAAATGTAGTGTCTAGGGGATCTGCGGGACCTGTAAAAGGCGGTGCACTAAAGGCCGATAGGGTTACAAGTAATAAAAAAAGTAAAACTGCTATTAAAACATCACGGCTTACCTGATCCGGCCAGAAGTTGCCGGAAATTTTTCTTTTATTCTCATTCCAAGGCCCTACACTTCCAAATTTTCTAAAAGCTATCAAATGAGCGGAGATCATAAGAAGAGCTAAACCTGGAATAATTGCAGTGTGCAGGATGAAAAATCGCGACAAAGTAATTTGTCCCATCATTTTTCCGCCGACAAGTAAAAATTTAAGTCCGCTACCTATAAAGGGAACAGTACCTGCAATGCTCGTTCCGACTTCAGCAGCCCAATACCCGCGTTCATCCCAGGGTAAAGCGGCACCCGTAAAACTCATTCCAACAGTTAATAAGAGAAGCGCTATTCCTATTAGCCAGGTTAACTCACGGGGTTTTTTATATGCTCCCCAAATAAAAACCCTCAGCATATGCAATCCAACAAGTACGACCATTGCACTGGCGCCCCAATAATGCAGGCCATGGATTAACCAACCGTAGGGAACAAATAATCGCAGATAGTTTAAACTATCGTATGCATGGTCAACAGTCGGTACATAATAAAACAACTGCCAAATTCCGGTTACAATTTGAAGAATAAAAATAAAAAGCGTGGCGCTTCCTAAAGTAAAGAAAAAGCTTGCCCCTCCCGGAATTTCTTCATCTAAACCTAACTGTAAAATTTTAGCAACAGGTATTCTGTCATTAATCCATTTCCAAATATTAGTGGCCATATTTTACCTTATAAAATTTCTTTTGTAGGAATACCGGGTTTAAATCTTTCCCATAAAGCGTATAAATAGTTGTTTTTAATTTTAGTAGGAAGTGTATCTAAAGGTCTTGGCGCAGGGCCGGATACGACTTTCCCTTCAATATTAAAAACGCTGTGATGGCAAGGGCATATAAATAATTTTCGGTTTTCGTGCCATTGGTATCTGCAGCCAAGATGAGGACATATGGGGGAAAAGACAGTTGTTTCCGAATCTGAATTCTTAACTGCCCAAACATTTTCCGGCTGAACATTTTTAATAAATGCATCTTCTACCGTCATTACGAAAGGCAAGTTAATTGGTTGTTCCACTTGTATGGAACTAACCGGAGCAATCTTGGAATAAACCCGATGCTTTTTTTTACTCGAAGGTCCAAACAAAGATTCCAACATTGGAATTCCTAATGTAACTGCAATAAATCCGGTGAATAAACCGCTTATAATTTTAAAAAAATTACGTCTTGATAATTTTTTATTTACCTTTTCGTTATCTGAATTCATTTATACTTCCTTGAGATCTCAAGATTTGAAAAAATAAAAATTAATATTTAATTAAATTATTATGCTGAAAATTATAACTGTCTATAGAATTTTTTTTCTACTTCCATGGATAATAATTTTTACGGGTTAGTAGTTAAAGGTTTTTCTAGGAAATGTCGTACCTATGAACTCTAAAGATACCGCTTCTCATATTTTAAAAGAATTGAAATTTTTTTTCTGATATTTTAATAATGGATTGACCAAAAACTGTCAATCCATTATCAAATTAGAGTTGTTATTTCTTAACTTCTGATCTTAAAAATTCAAGAACAGCTCTGGCTTGTTTTTTGTCCAAATTCTGATCCGGCATTACTACGCCGTTGAATTCTTTGATAAGTTTTTTTAACTCCGGTTCTTTCTTTTGCATTTCGGTTGTATTTAATAAATAATTCATTAAGTATACAGGGGGTGTTTTTGCAACAATCGGTTTTAATGCAGGCCCGACTAGTTTTGTATCAAGCCGGTGACAAGCAAAACATTTGGAATTAAAAATATTTTTCCCTTCCTTTACCAACTTCTCATTTATAGGACCAAGTTTTAATTCTTTTATCGGACCTATACCAATATTCTCTTTTACAGCCTTTGTTTTTTTAACTGTTTTTGTCGAGTCTTTCAATACAATTGAAGCTACATTTTCACTACTTGGATTATTAATTTGGTTTGCTTTGTTAGTTCCAAAACTAAAAAATACTAAAACTAAAAAAGCAAAAAATCCAACTGCTATTTTCATATTTTCTCCTGGAAAAAATTATTTAATTATTATTAAAAATTATATTAGAATACTACCCATCCGAGAACATATAATGTATTATTGTCGGAAGCATTTCTGCCGTAGCCATCATAATTAGAGCTGGCTCCGTTAAATTTACTGTAAGCTACATATTGAACAGAGAATTGTGTATTAAGCCAGGGCAAATATGTAACTTGAGCTATTAATCCATTACTGTTCGGAGATGAAGTTGAATACCCGTCAACCGGGTCGCGACTGTAAATAAGAGCATCTTTATCTCCGCTGGTTGCAAAATATCCCAGAGAAAAAGCAACACCAATAGGAAAATTATAGCTCGCATCAATTTTAAACGAATTTAGATTTAATGATGGATTTGACGAACCACCCATTGCATATGTTTCATCAAGATTTTGTTTTTCAGCAATGTAGCTTGAATGCGCAATTATAGTTCCATTGCTCAATGTCTTTTCATATTGTGCATCAAAACCGATATCCGTGTATTTATCTGTTTTGTTATCGCTAATACCGGTAGGATAAAATTGAGAAGCTATGCCGAAAGTTCCAACTTCAAGATAATCGCTGTCCCATTGCTTTTGCAGTGCAACACGCCAATAAGGTGAATAACCTTCCAGCGTCATCGTTTGATCAGCAGTAGTTTCCGGAATAGGTCCGCCTTGTTTTGTTACATGATATAAGCTGAATTCACCATAGATTAAGTTATTGTAGAGTGCATATGCTCCAAGACCGGATACCATACCTCCCATGTCATTAATAATTGGACCGGCGCCAGGAGTCGGTGCGACACCCGAGGAAGCATAAGGGAACCCCCATGCAGGCGTAGTATTCCAGACATCCTCAACAGTGGGATTATTATTTAGTGTAACGCCATAAAGCAGGTCGTTTGAAAATAAAGTAGTATGATCGGCAAATCTTAAATCTGTGTTATCCAAACCAAAACTGCCGGATTGATCATCATAAGTTACTTGTATAAAAGAACCGAAATTCGGGGAAATAGCTCCGGCAACAAACAAGCTAAATTGCTGCGGAAATTCGGTAACATCATTCGATGTTCCGGGAATTGTTTTGGCTATTCTATTATGAGAACCCTGAATCATAGCAGATATAGGCAGCATATTTAATATTTTTAAGTTAGTTCTTTTCTCTTTATATGTAGATTGAATGGTTGCAATTCCAGTCATTGTATATCCGTTTAATTTGAATAACCTGCCGAAAGGTGTCAATTCGGGGTAAACATAATGGCATGTACTGCATGGTAAATTTGTTTGACGCGCAAAACTTGGTATTGAATATGAAACGCTTGATAAAGCAAATAAAAAAATCCCCATTAAAATTGAAATAACTTTAAGGTTATTGAAGTTAGCGGACATTATAAAACCTCCAGTAAAATTATTGGTAATAGTTGATTATATCCTTTCATTATTTTAATTCTCTCAAAAAATAATTTACTTAAATTAATATTTAAGCTTACCAAAATAATTAAGAAAATGTCGTTGTCTCTATCACCCAATTGACTTAGCGATCAATAAAAATATTAACTTGTATAATGTAGTGTATATTATTTCCAGTGAGACTTTAACAAATTCAGAATAATAAATGTGTAATATGAAGCAACATTGTCTTCAATTATGTTTAATCTTTTTAGCTTTTATTTTTACAAAACATTTTTAATGAAGATTGTTATAACAATAATTGTTCCAACATCAATTGTGCTGTTAAAAGTAATTTATTAAAGCCAACAAGCTGATTTTCTTTTTGATGGGAAGAATAAAGCAATTAATTTCTTGATTTTGGGATGAGGAAGATTATTAAAAAGAAATGATACAATAAAAACTTAAATTCTAAAAATTGTAATTGTTAGCAGAAAAGTGGGAAAATTTAATATTTTCTCCACTTTCTGCTAAACTTATATATTACCAAATTTTAACAAGTTTGTCTTTGGGCATTCGCATCGGATCACCCGGTTTTACGTTGAATGCTTTCCAGAATGCCGGTGTGTTGCTTAACGGTCCGTCAACTCTGTAGTGTTCCGGTGAATGTGGATCGATTTTAACCCTGAGTCTCAACCTCTGTGGAGTGTTTTTTATTTTCCAAACATTTGCATATGATAAGAAAAATCTCTGAGACGGTGTAAATCCGTCAATTTTCTTACCTTCCTTATATTCTTTGGTTTTCATAAATGCATTAAATGAAATATTAACTCCGCCCAGATCGGCAATATTTTCACCTTCCGTTAGTTTGCCGTTTACATGCAGTGTATCGACTGCAATGTAATTATCAAACTGCTTGACAATTCTTTCTGCTCTTTTATTAAAGTTCTTTTCATCTGTTTTAGTCCACCAGTCTTTCATATTGCCGTTGGCATCGTATTGTCTTCCTTCATCATCAAAGCCGTGAGTCATTTCATGCCCGATAACGCACCCGATTGCACCGTAATTAACTGCATCATCGGCTTTCGGATCAAAAAACGGCGGCTGTAAAATTCCCGCCGGAAATACAATCTCATTATTCTGAGGATTATAATATGCGTTAACGGTTTGCGGAGTCATACCCCATTCCGTTTTATCAACAGGCTTTCCTATTTTGGCAATTTCTTTTTTTGTATTGAAAATTGAAGATCGTAAAACATTTCCGAAATAAGAATCTTTGTTGATATCCAATCCTTTATAACTTTTCCATTTATCCGGATAGCCAATCTTAACCGTAAAAGCAGCTAATTTATTTACTGCCTGCTTTTTAGTTGCAGGGCTCATCCAATCTAAATTTTCAATTCTTGTTTTTAAAGTTGCCATTAAATTATGAACTAAATCTAAGGCGCGCTTTTTTGCATACGGAGGGAAATATTTTTTTACGAATAGTTTTCCCAGTTCCATACCTACACTTCCGTTAATTGTTTCCAAAACCCTTTTCCATCTCGGCTGCATGACTTTAATGCCGTTAAGTAATTTTCCGTAAAAATTAAAATGAGCCTCTGAAAAAGCGTCGCTTAAATAGGGGCTAGCCGATCTAATGATATTCCATTTAAGATATTCTTTTAAAGTAGAAATAGGTGTGGTTTTAATAATCTTGTTGACTTCTTTAATAAAATCCGGCTGGGAAACATTTATATCACCTGGTTTTGCAATTCCGTTTAATTTGAAATAATTACCCCATTCAAAATCGGGTGCAAGCGAAATTAATTCTTTTACACTCATTTTATTATAAGTTTTTTTCGGGTCTCTTCTTTCAGTTCTAGACATAGAAGCTTTGGCTAGTTTGGTTTCAAGAGCTATAATATCTTCTGCGTTCTTTTTTGCAGCAGTTGAATTTACACCTGTCAGCGTAAAAGATTTAATAATTAAATTTTTATAACTGTTTCTAACAGATTTTGTACTGCTGTCTGTCTTCAAATAATAGTCTCTATCGGGTAATCCCAATCCGCTCTGATCTAATTGTGCAATATTCATTTTACTGTTTTTTGCATCGGGACCGGAAGAAAAAGCGAAAAGAGGATTTGAATACCCCAATTGAACCATTACAAGCTCTTTGTAAAAATCTTTTAAGTTTTTAATTTTATTTACGGATTCAAGATCCGCTTGAATAGGCTTATAGCCGTCCTTTTCAATTTTTGCCGAATCCATACCGGTATAATAAAAATCGCCGACAAGCTGTTCGCTGCTGCCCTTTTTAAAACCGGATTTTTTTTCTACATCTGCTAAAATACTTTTAATTTTATCCAGATTGTCGTTGTTTAAAATGTAAAACGATCCCCATCCCGAATATGCCGGCGGTATTTTTGTTTTTTTCAACCATGTTCCGTTTGCATATTCAAAAAAATCCGTTTTTGGACTAATGGTTGTGTCCATATCGGCGCGGTTTATTTCTTTATCCATTTGTCCGAAGGATGAAGAAATTATTCCTGAAAAAAAGATGAATCCAAAAATTAAAGGAATACAATTTGCAACTTTTGGTAACATTACTAGCACCTGAATTTTTTGTTAATGAAAATTATTGATTAAAAATGTACTCAGACATTTACTAAAAAACAAAGATATATAAATTCAGGGAAATTAATTAAAATAATATGAAGAACGGTTATAAAATTAATTATGTCTAATAAGTACTTTATTTTTATATCGCAGAACGAAAAAAATAAAAATTAAATGTGTCAAAATTAAATTAGATGCGATGGAATTAATAAGAAAATGAGTCAATAAAAATAAAAAATATTATTATTTGTAGTCTTATGTTTCTAATAAGAATTAGGTAAAAACAATTACAAAATTAATCGTCAACCAGCGTGAAGTCGAAATTTCATTGTATAAAGGCATGTTAAATAAAATAAAATTTTTCCAAAAAAATTCTTCAATTGCTTGACTTTGAAAAAAATTATTAAAAACTTGTTTTT
>CAZHBJ010000062.1:0-17711 GCA_964530445.1 uncultured Ignavibacteriaceae bacterium | reverse complement strand
CGATAGGCTTTGTAAAACTCGGCCAGCCGGAACCGGAATTATATTTATCCGTTGAGCTGAATAAAGGCTCGCCTGATACAATATCAACATAAATACCTTGTTTATGATTATGATCATACTTGTTAGTAAACGGCATTTCTGTTGCTCCATGCTGGGTAACTTTAAATTGAAGAGGAGTTAATTCTGCTTTTAACACTTTCTCTGCTGGCTTAGTATATTTAGCTGCACTTATATTTCCCCAAACACTTCTAATGAATGCATCTCTTCCCGAAGCTTTTCTGTATGCATAATATCTTTCAGGATCTTTTTTATAAAAATGCTGCTCAGATTCTCTTACAGGAGTAAATTTTACAAACCTTACAATTCCGGTTACTATTGGTTTCTTAAAAATATTTAAATTCTCTAATTTCTTTTTTGATTTTTCCGCATATGATTTTTGAGAATTGTCTTGATAAAAAATATACGATTCGTACTGCGGACCTCTATCATAAAATGATCCGCCTGCGTCGGTAGGATCGAACTGCTTCCAGTAATAATCGACAAGTTCTTCGTAGCTTGTAATATGGGGATCATAAATTACTTTGATTGCTTCAACTTTCCCTGTAGAAATCGAACTGCTTGAAATTCCTTCGGCATAACCGGAAATTACATCTTTAAGACCGGAAAGCTTTTCGAATGATGCATCCATACACCAGTAGCAGCCGCCCGCAAAAACAGCGCTCATATACCCATTGCTGCTTTTAGAATTTTTTATTTTATCATGTGTCTCTGTTTTGGAACATGACGTTAATGTAAATGCAAGCAATGCACTTATAATTAATACTTTCATCTTTTTCTCCATTAACATTTTCACTCAATTATTTTTTTAACGTTGAAAATTTATAATTCAATCATCACGGAATTATCACGGAAGGTTAAAGAAAGATTAAAAAAAGGTTTGCTAAATTTTATTTCTCCATAAGATTTTATACAGTAAGTTATTTCAGGTAATTGCCTAGGTCTAACTCTTTTCTAAACTTTTGCTTTGCAATTAACTCCAATCAATTTTATTTTAAAATATAGTATTAATCCTTTTTATGGGGAGCTTCAATAAAATGTTCCGATCCTTTATCATTATATTCAATAACAGATACATGGGGTATTAAAATGAAAGGAATAAACCTTCACAATACTTTTTTTATAATTATTGTTTTATTTTTTGCACAGGTAAATATTATCCCGCAGGATAAAATCCAAGAAGCTTATGCAGATCTAAACTCCGGACAATTTAAAAAAGCCGAACAATTATTTTTAAAAGAATCCGAATCTTCCGATAACGTGATGGCTAATTACGGACTTTACTTTTTAAATGGCATAGAAATTAAAAATGACAAAACTATCGAATACTGTTACAAAACAATCAAGTCTGCCGATAAACAAGCGCCCTATATTTTTGTATTAACCGGAGATGAAATTTATTTAAGTAATGTCAGTCATAAAGAATCTAAAATTATCGATTTGCTTAAAAATGAGACTAAAAATACGGAAGACGGATTTATTAATGCGATAGCATGTGAAAGACTGGGAAAGTTTTATTTAAACCATAACAATTTTGAAAAGTCAAGAGATTATTTTAACCAAATCGGTGCAGTAAAAACATGGAGCTTAATCGGCCCGTTCGGTAATATCTCCGAGCTGGGCTATTATCATAAATTCGGTCCGGAAATAGAATTTAACAAAAGTGCTATATATTCCGGTAAGGACAGCATGAAAATACGTTGGTTTAACATCAATAAAATAGGAAATGATAACTGGATAGATCTTAAATCTTATTTTCAAACTCTTAACTCTATATTCTACGGTAACACCTTCTTGTATTCTCCGAAGAAACAAAAAGTTCAAATAAGAATCGGTATTTCCGGCTCATTTAGAGCATATCTTAACGATCATTTAATTTCTCAATGTTTCGACGAGCGAAATACGGAACTTGATGCATTTGTTTGCGCTACAACGCTGGAGAAGGGATGGAATAGATTATTATTGAAAGCCGGATATTCAGATATAGACAAATGTAAATTTATTGTTAGAATTACGGATGATAAAGGATTCCCGCTAAATGGCCTTAAATATTCAACTGAAAAAAAAGGTTATAATTCAAATGCCGATTTTAAAGCCGTAACATTAAATTCGCCTTATGAAAAATATTTTGAAGATAGGATAAAACAACACCCCGAATATATTGAAAATTATATACTGCTCTCACAATTCTATATTGCCAACGAAAATTTTGAGAAGGCAGAAGAATTATTACAAAAAAAATTAAAGGAAAATCCCGGCAGTTTAATGATAATGTATGAACTGCTTTCGGTTTACCGCGGGAAAAGAAATTTAACCGAGCTGTATAATTTTAGCGATAAAATCTGGAGTATAAAAAACGATATTCCGGAGGTGGTGTTTATGAGACTTATGGAAGCCGAGAAAAATAACGAACGTAGTAAATTCATAGGTTTATACGAAAGACTTATGTCTGTTATACCCGAATCTCCGGAAAAATACGAAGCGAAATCCATTTATTATTTATTCAAAGGAAACCGCCGCGAATTACTTAAAACCATAAATGAAGGTTATAAAAAGTATCCTGATGTTTGGGGTATAGTTTTTTTAAAAGAGCGGCTTGATTCTTATGTAAGCAGCGACAATACAAAAGTATTGAGATTAATATCAAGGTATTGTAAGAATAATTATTCATATGAAGCTTATAAGGAACTTGCCGATACGTATCTTGCATTATCCGATATGACAAAGTGGGAGGATACCTATAATCAAATAATCAAACATAACCCTGCCGAACCGGAATATCATTATCAAATGGCTAAGGTTTACTTTTCCAGAAGGAAATTTGATAAAGCCAGGCGCGCTATGCTAAAAGCAATAGACATTTGTCCTTTCAATTCGAATTATTATGAAACTCTAGGAGATATTTACAAAGCGCAGTTAAATATAAGTTCGGCAGTGAAGGCTTACAGCAATTCAATTAAATATTCAACTACAAATTACAGCGCAAAGAGAAAGCTAAAGAATCTCGGGAATTAAATAAAAATTTTAGGTACTTGTTAAAATAATAGATTTATATAAAAAGCACTTTTAAAAAAGTAATAACGTTCATATTAAACGAATTTCAGTTCTATTTTACTTTGCATTTGAAATATTTCGATTCTATTTTAGATTTTAAATGAAAACTCTTTTTATGGGGAGCCTCCATAACTAGTTAGATTTCAATATCAATTAAGTATTACAATGTATTTTAGTGAGAATTCAAAATGAAAGCTAACTCCCTCTACCTTACCGGCAGTATGATTATAATTCTTTTATTGATGACTGTAAAAATAATTCCCCAGGATAAAATTCAAGAAGCTTACTCTAACCTTGATTCCGGTAAACTTAAAGAAGCCGAACAAATCTTTTTAAAAGAAACAGAATCCCGGGACAGTTATAGAGCTGATTTGGGACTCTTCTTATTGTATAGTTTGAAATTGGATATAAATAAAATGTGGGATTATTATTTCAAAGCTATCAAGTGTGTTGATAAACCGGAGCCTTATATTTATGCCGAAATCAGCGGAGCATTTTATACTAAGATTATAAATGAAAAGGATTCAGGACTTCTGGATTTGCTTATTAAAGAAACCAATAATAAAGAAGACGGATTTATAAACGCTTTAGCATGTGAGCAACTGGGAGAATTTTATTTAAATCATAACGACTTTGAAAAATCAAAGGAATACTTCGACAGGATGGGAGCTGTAAAGACCTGGAGCGTAATTGGTCCGTTTGAAAATATTTCCGCATCAGGTTATTACCAGGAATACGGACCGGAAAAAGAGTTTAATCCCGATACTATTTACACCGGTAAAAATAACAAGCCAGTACATTGGTTTAATTTAGATAAAATTCGGAATGACGGCTGGATAGATTTTACTCTGTATTTTCCTACGAAGAATTCAATTTTTTACGGAAACACTTTTGTCTATTCGCCTGAAGCGCAAAGGGTTCAGATAAGGATTGGGACTTCAGGATCATACAGAGCTTTTCTTAACGATCATTTAATCTCTGAATGTTATGACGAGAGAAACAATGACCTAGATACTTACGGTTTGGAAACGACACTTCAAAAAGGCTGGAACAGATTAATGATAAAAGCAGGTTATTCGGATATAGCTAACTGCAACTTCCTTATTAGGATTACCGATGATAAAGGATTCCCGCTTAAAGGTTTAAAATTTTCCACCCAAAAGCAAGAATACAATGCACAAGCTGATATTAAAACTCAACCATTAACAATACCTTATGAAACATATTTTGAAGATAAAATTAAAAACCATCCCGATCACTTTGAAAATTATGTAATGCTTGCCGAAGTTTATCTTAGAAATGAAAAGTTTGAAAAGGCTGAAGAGCTATTACAAAACGCGCTAAAGAAAAATCCTGATAATTTATCACTGATGTTAGAACTCCTTACTTTATACAGTAAAGATAATATGAAGACCGAACTTAATACATTAACAGAGAAAATCAATAATCTTAAAAAAGATATACCTGCAATACAGCTTGTTAAACTATTGAACAAAGTTGAAGATAAAAATCAGGATAAATACTTAAGTCTGCTTGAAAAAATAATTCCGATTTTCCCCGAATCGCCAGAACTTTATTTATTGAAAGTCGGCTATTACAAATTAAAAAACCTTCCTTCGAAGATGATGGCAACAATTAATGACGCTTATGAAAAATATCCGAATGAATGGAATATTGTTGCATTTAAGGAAAGACTCGATTATTCGGTTAGCAGAGACTATAACAAAGCGGCAGAAATAATTGGTAAGTATTGCAAGAACAATTACTCATTTGCTGCATTCGAAGAACTTGCTAACCTTTATCTTTTACAATCCAATATTGGTAAATGGGACAGCACATATAATCAAATAATTAAACACAATCCTGCAGCACCCGGATATCATTATCAAATGGCCAAGGTTTATTACTCTCTGCAGCAGTATGCCAACGCAGAAAAAGCAATTGATGAGGCAATCCATATTTGTCCTTTCAGCTCAGCGTATTATGAAACACTCGGCAACATTTACTCAGCACTAAATGAGCAAGATTCCGCAGCAGCCGCTTACAAGAATTCAATTAAATTTTTATCTACAAATTATGATGCGCGGGAAAAGCTCAAAAATTTAAATGATAATCAAAAAGAAGATAACGGTGTAAAGCCTTTTAATATAAAAGAATTGATAAAACAATCACCGTCTGCGGATAAATATCCGGGTGACGATGCACTAATTCTTTGCAACGATGTAAAGAGAAAATTTTACGAAGGAGGGGCTTCCGAATATGATGTTGAGTTACTGGTAAAAATTTTCACAAAGGACGGTATAGAACATTACACCGATTACGATATTGAATATAATTCAAATGTACAGGATCTTATTTTCGATAAGGCAGTTGTAATAAAAAAAGACGGTTCCGAAATTGATGCGGATAAGGATTACGGGGAGGTTGTATTTAAGTCGCTTGATGTAAACGATTGTATTTATTTAAAATACAAAATTAGAAATTATTACAGCGGTGAGCTGGCAAATCATTTCTGGGATGAATTTAATTTTAACCAATTTTACCCTATTGAAAACATCCGCTACTCACTCATTATGCCGGCCGGTAAAAAAGTATATTACAAAGGGCAAAATATGAATTCCGAGCCGGAAATTAAAAAGGATTTGAACAATAAGACTATATATATATGGCAGATGAAAAATATTCCATCCGTTAAGTATGAATCGGGCATGCCGCTACTTAATGATGTAGGAAAAATTTTGTATGTCTCCACAATAAAGGACTGGAGTTATATTGCAAAATGGTATCTTCACTTAACCCAATCCAAGACAATACCCAATTATGAGGTAAAAGAAAAAGTTAGTGAACTGCTGAAGGGAAAACATTCTTTATCAACTTATGATAAAATAAAAATTATTTATGATTACATTGTTCAAAATATAACCTACAGCAGCGTACCGTTCAGGCAGTCCGCTTTCATTCCTCAAAAAGCAAGGGATGTGCTGGTTACAAAAATCGGCGACTGCAAAGATATGGCTACTTTATTTATTACAATGCTAAAAGTTATCGGCGTAAAGGCGGATTACGTACTTGTAAATACCAAGGACAACGGACTTAACAAAAACGCACTTCCCGGTAATTATTTTGATCATGCAATTGCCAGGGTTATTATTAACGGAAAGCCGGATTATTTTGATTTAACCGCCCGTAATTTTCCTCCAGGTACTCTTCCTTCAATGGATGTCGGAGCTTTTGCTCTGGATATTACCGGCAAAGAAAGCGAACCTTTTTATATTAGCGGGAAAAACCTACATTCAAATAAAATAATTAGAAACTCTGTGGCAAAAATTAATGACGATAATTCCGTAGACGTAAATGTTAATACAATGCGGTACGGTGCAATTACTGCCAACCTCAGGTATCAAATAAATTATTTAAGTAAAAAAGAACAGATTAAGAAATTAAATGAATCTCTCTCCGGTAAGTTCAGTAATTTCAATGTTACTTCTTTTTCATGCGATAACCTGGATACATTGACAACAACGTTAAACGATGAATGTTCTTTTACGTTAAACCAATACATCGGCAATGTTGGAAATTATAAGCTGCTTAAACTGCCGTGGGAAGACAGGGTTAATTCGAGTGCCGCAATTTCATACGATCAGAGAAAATTTGCATATGACCGCAATAACGATGCGGACTTTTTACAGGAAACATTGAAAATAAAACTGCCGGACGGATATGTCCCGCTTGAAATGCCTAAAGATGTAAATCTTAAATGTAAAGAAGCCGACTATTCCGTTGAATATAAATTTTCCAATGGAATAATAACGGCAACACGAAGTATGAAAAATTTGAGAGATGTTGTTAATCCGAAGGATTATAAATCGTTTAAAGATTTTATAAATAAAGTTATCAGCAGCGATCTTACACAAATTCTTTTGAAGAAAAGCTAAAATAAATTTTTAATAAGTAAGAGACGCTAATTAAAGCGTCTCTTTATTTATTTTATAAATTCATTTAAAACTAATTTATCGGAAACAGTTAGATAGCCGTCACTTGATTTAAAAGTATATTCAAGGTTTTCGGTTTTTTTGCTGAGATATCTTTTCATGTTTTTTAACATTCCCCCCGAAAGATATTTATTCGCTGCAAACAATGCGGTTTTTATTCCTTTAAGCGAAGGTAGTTTTTTTACAAATTCTTCCCATTCATTATCAGGATGTTTAGTTGAAAATAATGATTCGTTTTTCCATCCGCTGAGAAGTACATAGTCGGTACCGTTAAGATATTTAGGATCAAATCCGTTAATAGGAATAAGCTCGGAAGCCAGTCCTCTGTAATTAAGAAATTCAGCAATAGCCTCTCCGAATCTTTGAGCAGTGCTGTTTTTACTCTGAACAATTATTAAAGCCTTTTTCATATCATACCTCTGAAATAATTACGGGAAAAACATAATAAAGGAATTATCTTATCCCAACCATTATATTATGAATGGATATTTTCGATGATATAGCTTCGTTTTTTTTGATTACCGTTTATAGTTCCGGTTATATTAACAATATTATATTTAAATATATTTATGTTTTAAAATCAAAAATAAACGCTGGCATAAACGAGAGTTCCTGTGTTTATGTTGGTGCCTCCCGGATTTCCAAACCTTGCTGAATTTTTATCCGAAAAAGTAAAATTAAGCTGTGCTTCTACGCCTATGCTGAAATGTTTATTGAAGAAATATTCGCCTCCGGCTAAGATACCAGCTATTCCGTCTGTTGTGCCTGTACCTGTTTTAGGCATACCAAAGATTGCACCTCCTCTGAGACCATAAAATGGTGAGAAGTGAGAATTAAATTCAATATAATGATGAAAAACCACTCCAGCACTAATATCCGTATTGATGCTTCCTATGGATGTCAATCCAATGGCGGGTGCAATGTAGTTTGTGTTATCCGTCCAAATTGGAAAAACAATATCTGTTTCGGTACCGTTTACTGCTGCAGATATACCCCACGAGCCATGTGATAAATTTTGAGCAAAATTATTGTTTATACTAAATAGAACTAAAATTAAAAGCGTAAATATTTCAATAAAGTACTTCTTCATATTTATTCCTTTTTAATATTAAAAAATTATTTAAATAAATTCGAAAATCCGTTGTCTATAAAAGCATTATGATAAATCATTACATTTCTCCACATCAATTGTCCGTCAATTTCAATATAAACTCTATAGACTCCATCCGGTAAGAGATCGCCATTATCGTATTTGGCATTCCAGATAATTCTGTAATAACCAGCTTGTAAATACTTTTTCTCAAGAACTTTAGAATAATGAAATTTAGGAGAAGCAAAATTTCCATTAGCAATAATTGTATTATCACTAACATTTTCATCCGGCAGCCTTCCTTTCACAACCCAGATTGTAACATTTCTTCCAACAGGCAGCCCAAACGAAATATTTGTAGAAACATCTGTGGGATTTGGAAAAGGTGATGCCATAAAAAAATTAGATCTCACATTCTGAGAAATCTCTTCAACAATTTCTGGTTGTTCATTTGGAACTCCATAAACAGCTAATGAACTTGGTGAATCCGGTGACGTTCTTATAATACCTGTAATAAGCGGAGGTTCTTCTGTTTGAAGATTTATTTCACCTACACTTGTTGGACTTTTACATGAAAAAAATAACCAAGGTAAAATAAGAAGTGCAATAAAAACAAGCGAAGATTTTATCATAAAAGACCCCCAATAAATATTAGGAATAAACGTAGATAAAAATGTGGAGAAATCTCCCCATCATATCGGAAAATTAACAAAATTAACAAAATTTTTTTTAAGATATAGGAAAAAGTTAATATTGTTCTTTCTAAATATTTTTAAATAGCGTCTAATTTTTTATACTTCATTGAACAAAAAAGTATAAATCATAATTAAATAATTCGTTATGAAAAATTTAATATTTGTAAGTTTTTGCAAATTCAATTACTTTATGAAGAAATTTAGACTTAGCTGTTGTTGGCATATGATTTGAGTATTTTAATGCTGCGAGGAAAATATGAATAAAAAAGATACCTTAATTTTCACATCATTATTAACCATTTTTTTCACCGGGATTTTATTTTCACAGCACAAAAATACAATCAACATTAAAAACAGTATAAAGCTGCTTCCACATGAAAATAAAGTAATATTATCAAATACATCGAAATCCGATTCAGCATGGGATTGGACTAAAGATGTTTATTATGATTTATATGCTTCCGGCAGTAACACTCCTATAAGAGTTCAATTACCCTGGTTTAGTCAAATTCAGTCACCGGCTTCCATTCTAGGTAATTATCCGAAAAATGAAATTGACTTTTATCCTAATGAAGGGTGGGAATTATTATGGAAAAATTTCGGAGACAGTACGTTACCAACTCCTTTACCTAATTTTGTACTTTATAATAAATACCGAGGTATATTTCGATTATTTTTTTACCCGTTTTCTTTCGGTGTTTCATCGGGAGAACCTCCTATTACAACATTTTTAGCGTTGCTGCAAATAAATGGAACTGCTACTCCTACTCCTCTATTTACTTTTTATAAGGATGTTGCACCCTTTTCAGATGATTATAAAGGCTATAATGATTCGACAGTTATTTCTTCATTTTCCAAAGCTTATGCAGGCGGATGGTGTTATGCCGATTTTAATATTATCGGATATGACAATAAGATTGCTAATAATTATTGTAATCTAAATTTTCAAATAATCGGATTAAATACACAAAATTTATATGCAGATGGAGTTCCCTTTAACCAAATCTTAGGCGAAGGCACAACAGCAGGTAACATTCAAGCTTCAGGGGGATCAAGCAGCATATTTGCAAATGTTAATAAAGATATTATAGATTACAATTATCTTGTAATCGATTTAAAAAATGAAATACCTCAATTAAAAAATTATGGTAATAAATGGTGGACTAACTCAGTAAACTCTTTAAATAATTACACGGGTTCATCCGCATCTTTGCTGAATAAATTTTCATCTATAGCAGGACTGGTTGATAACGTAACCGGCATATCGGGTAAAGGCGCTAATCAAATATCCGCATCAATACCGTTGAGTTATAAATATCCTCTACATTTGGAAGGTACTATTTCAAAATTTAACATCGCTTTTCCTAGCTTTCCCGTTCCAGGTTCTCTTGCATCGGAAGAACGGCCTGATTTTACGCCCATAAATAATGAACCGATTGGAATTTATAATGTTATTGCACAGCCTACGCTGAGAGCTTGTTTAACTACAAATAAAGTTGACGGAAATTATCGCGCCGGAGATTTATACATCGGGCTCGATTCAATTCAAATCATTTATAATGATATTAAAGGTTTAACCTTGTCCAGCGCAACGGTAGCAATCGGCGATACAAATACAGGTCTTCAAACACCCTACTTTAATTTGAATTCCGTTCAAAATATAGTATTTAAAGATTCTATTTATTCAGATGAACCCTTAGAACCAATAAATTCATTAACTGATTACAATCATTCGAACTTAATTCCGCTTCAAACTAATTCCGGAAAATCCGATCAGCGAGATTGGTGGACAGGCCAGGGAACTCACGGCGCAGTTATATTGCAAGGAGCTTATATTGCTCTTCAATTGAAATTCACATATAATACGGGCACTTCAATTGACACGTCATATTTTTTAAAGACTTATCCGGTTGATGTAGTTGGAGATACAAATATATTTTACAGAAAAAACTTAGTAAACGGCACTCAAATTTCGAATAATATTTCTAACCAGGTTACGTTTTCTTTAAAACAGAATTTTCCAAATCCTTTTAATCCTGTAACAACTATTACATATCAGCTAACACGAAACAGTCATGTAAGACTTGAAATATTCGATATACTTGGAAGAAATGTATCTATCTTAGTCAATGGTGATCAAGAGGCAGGAAAACACATTGCCATATTTGACGGATCAAAATTTGCCAGCGGAATTTATATCTGCAAACTAACTGATGGTAATCATTCAGCAATGGAAAAAATGATGCTTCTAAAATAATTACCAATTACTATCCCCCTAATAATAGTGGGTTTCTTCTACTTTAATTAATTTTTAAATATAATTACTTTTTCATTTTATTTAACCCAATTAATTGAGGCGATATGAAAAATTATTTAAAACACAAAATTGATCCGACCGATAAGAAATTAATTTCTTCAATTGACGAGTTATCTCTCTGGTCCGCTCCTTTCGGATTAAATTTACTTGATACAATTAAAATGAATAAAAATATGAATGTGCTTGATGTAGGCAGCGGACAGGGTTTTCCGGCTATTGAACTGGCGCAGAGATTAGGTGAGTCCTCCTTTGTTTACGGAATCGATCCATGGAAAGAAGCTGTAGAAAGAGCCGAATTTAAAATAAATCAGCATCAATTAAAAAATATAAAAATAATACAGGGCTATGCGGAAAAGCTTCCTTTTGAAAATTCATATTTTGATTTGATTGTTTCCAACAACGGAATTAATAACGTAGAAGATTTAAATAAGACTCTGAACGAATGCAGGCGGGTAAGTAAAAAAGACGCACAGCTTTCTTTTACAATGAATCTTGAAGACTCGATGATTGAATTTTATAGCATTATGAAAGAAGAGCTAATCAAAAGAAATGATAAAGTGGCATTAGAACGGATGAAGGATCAAATATATCATAAAAGAAAACCTCTGCCGGAAATTAAAATCTTGTTGAACAAAAACGGATTTAATATTGAAAAAATTTATGAGGATATTTTTTATTTGAGATTTTCTGATGGGACTTCAATGTTTAACCATCCGTTAATAAGAGATTGGTTTCTGCCGGGCTGGAAAGAAATAATAAGCCATGAACAATCAGAAGAAATATTTGATTCGGTGGAAAACAAATTGAATAATATAGCTGAAAACAAAAACGAGATAAAATTAAGTATTCCCTTTATTACCGTTCATTGTTCCGCCGTGTGATGTTGGAAAATACCATTGCCGGTGAAGATCGGTGCAATCCGTGTCATCCGTGTTCAATAAAACCAAAGTAACAGAACACGGATAACACAGACGACACAGATTTATATCAACACTAGATTTTATTTTAAGAGTACCATTTTTTTACTTTGAACAAATTTGCCGGCCTGGATTCGGTAGAAATATACGCCCGAAGCAACGCTTTCATGAAAATCGTTCCTTCCGTTCCATTTAATGTTATAATACCCGGCGTCTTTATAATCATCTATCAAAGTTTTAACTTTTTGACCTAGCGAGTTATAAATTATCAACGTAACCCTTTCACTAACCGGAAGTTGAAAATTAATAACAGTCGACGGATTGAAAGGATTAGGATAATTTTGCGATAACTCGAAATTTTTAGGGATTGCATTTTTATCCTTTGCAACGCCGGTAGCTTTAGGCTGAATGCTCAAATTATCTATTGTCCATCCCCAGCCATGTGTGTATTCATCGGCAAACAATCTAAACCTAACTAAAATTTTCTGCCCTGCAGTAAATGTATTCAGCAAGTTTAAATCATGATGAACAAACATTGAAGAATCACCAGTAGAATTTGAATTCCATGCATTCAACCAATTGCTGTTAGCCCTGCAGTCGTAACCCGGAGCTAATGGAACCCAGTTAAATCCATCCGTAGAACCTTCAACCACAACGTAGTCGTAAAAATTAGAATCGCCGAAATTAGAACCTTTATCACCGGGCTCTACAATAGCAACATCATCATAACTTAAAGTGGCATCTTTTGAAGCCACAGTAATCGGAACCAACAACTCGCAAATATTGTTTGTATTATCACTGTAAGGATGTTGTGAATTAATTGACCCGGCATCAAATCCGGTTTGTGTTCCGATAGTAAAGCCGTCTGCCATAAAATCAGTTGTTGCGGTATTAAAATTATTCATATATGATGCTCGGGCTGTTTGCAGAACAACTACATCTTGCATAGCCAAAGAAGATTTATATGTAATTCCGGATTTAAAGGAAACAATTTGAATAGAATCCGTTCCGGCTTTTGTAACGGGTAAATAAATAACCGAATCTTTAGCAGAATTGTTTGTACCTAAACCGTATTGGGAGCTCCCGTTTATTAACACCCTTGTAGAATCATAAGGAGATCTTAATGATAAAGAAACCGCTAACATACCGCTAGGTCCCTGTGCAAGGAAATTAACTCTTGGAGATTTAGTGGCAGCAGGTAATGTATAACCTGAAAGTGAGGGTAAATTAACAGACCAAATACCTCGCCCGTGTGTTGCAACAACAACTTGATCTCCTACAATCTTCATACTCCATATTGAAACTGCCGGCAGCCCGTTGTTTGCAATCTGCCAGGAAGTTCCGCCGTTTGTTGATTGAAATAAGCCAATATCGGTGCCTGCCCAAATCGTATCCGGATTGGTAGGCATAACCAGAAGACTATAAACCGCAACATCGGGAAATCCGTTTATACTGGAAGTACCGCTGCCGAATCCGGATATATCATTCCATGTTTTACCAAGATTAGTTGTTTTTAATATTTTCGGAGATTGTGATGCTGAAAATAAAATATAAGCAGTGGAATCATGAATAGGATCAGTTGCAATACCGGTAACTTCATAAGCTTTACCTATTATATTCGGATTAGTAGCATGGAAGGTTAATCCTCCGTCCACAGAGACGTATAAGCTATCAGCGCTATCCAAATATCCCCCGGCCCATACAATTTGCGGATTCGCCAAAGAGACACTCACAATACTCCGTAACGAATTGTATGTGGACTTTGGAAGAGGTGCAAGCGTCCATGATTCTCCGAAGTTATCGGATCTCCACACTCCCGAAGCACCGGTTGAAAATATTAAATCCGGATCCTGGTTGGTTTTTCCAAGACAAGTAATGAACGGAGCGTTGTTTCCTACATCCGCAAGACCATCTGTTGCAGAATTCCATGTACTGCCTCCATCGGTTGATTTATAAAATGCATCGTTATAAACACTTCCCATCATCATTTTAGGATTATCATATTTCCAATCAACATCAAAACCGTCTCCGCCAAGTGCTTGACTGTACGCCGAATTCGCGTTGGGGTTAACACCTGAGAACCAGGTTCCGTTATCCTGCATTCCACCTAAATATTGATCTTCGGAAGGATTTTTATCAGCCCCGTAAAATTGAGTAGTTTGGTAAGATGTAATTTGTTTCCAGTTATTGCCGCCGTCATTGGAAATTGCACATCCGCCGTCGTTTGCATTTAAAACTCTATATTTATCGGTAGCTTGATCTACCGGTATTATTATAAGATTATGCTGATCAGCGTGAATGTAAGGATAGCCTGCGCCCGAATACCAGTTAGTTATTTGAGTTGAACTATGAAGCTGGGCATAAATAGTTTTATAAAGTATACTAATTTTTGATGTTGGCAAACTATTCGGATTCCAAGAAGCTCCTGTGGGAAGAATTGGCCAGATAGCATATATATTTTTAAATATCATCCCGTTATCTCTTGCTATGGCAGATGACGGATTATTCGGATCATAAGTAATTGAACTTATAAACATATATTCACGCTGAAGGTTTTGCGGATTATATTGAATTAATTTAAAAACTCCGCTCGAATCATTATCTCTAAAAGAAACCATAAGCTGCCGGTTATGTGTTATATCCCAGGCCTGGAAAGGTACGGTAACATAATCCTGGTAATCATAAGCTCCGGTATAAGGATTCCTAATAAATCTATGAGCTTTTTGAGAAATGCCCGGTCCAAATCTGATTTCAACAGAAACATAATCCGTATCGGTTACTGCAGTATCGCCTAAAAATTCGTGTCCGGTTCCGGCACCGCCGCTTAATAATGAACCGCCCCAATTTACAAAACTAAAGAAACTGTTTGTATTAGTTGTTGATGCGGTAATATCGTGAACTGTATCGGTTCCGGCAACCATTGCAAACTTATATAAATTTATTCCGCCCACAATTAATGAATCTTCATAATAAGGATTTACAGCAAGGACATTATCATACCAGCCTTGTGTACCAAGCCAGCCGGGATTTGATCCGCTTACATCGTTTACAAGTGTCCATGTATTCCCTGCATCATTTGAAATATACAGATCGGAACCTGATGAAGACTCTACACCTGCATACAATCTTGAAGTATCTGAAGGTGCAATTGCAATTTCAACTCTTCCGGATGTGATAATCCCTTGAGTGGAGTCCCACGTTTGTCCTCCGTTTACAGATTTAATAACTCCATATCCGTTTACGGTTGCAAAAAGTGTATTAAAGTTTTCAGGATTTGCAACAATCTGTTGTATACGGCTATTTGATGTATAAATATTATCCCATGAATTACCTCCGTCTGTTGATTCAAAAATTCCGGAAGTGCCAAGTCCGAATGAATTGAACCCTATATTAGTGCATGCATATAAAACATTTGCATTTGTTGGAGATACTATTATTCTATTTACATTCTGAAAGTCGTAGTTGTTTACCGTAAATGATAATTGGCTCCAAGTATTTCCATGATCCATAGATTTGAAAATACCGTTTCCGTCCACTTCATCCGCGTTATAAAAGCCTTCTCCTGTTCCGAGATAAATTACATCATGATTGGAAGGAGCCATAGCTAAAACTGTTGTTGCCAGATTTGGAAGATTAGGAGTTAAATCCGTCCAGTTTACTCCTTCATCTGTTGTTTTCCAAACACCGCCGCTAACAGAAGCAGCAAACCAGGTGTTCCCTGTTGCATCATCCGGGTCAACAATCATACCTCTTGTTCTGCCGGAAATATTCCCGGGGCCTCTTTCAACCCAAGGTAAACTAGTTCCCTGCAGCTTTTTATAGCTCTTGTCAAAGCTATTTAGATTTATACCGAATCGTCTTTGTATAGCTTTATTTAATTCACTCATTTTATAGTTCATCGGATAAGCCGGTTTCTTCGCTCCGTATTGCGTTCTTATCTGATTTTCATATTGAACAAATTTATCGGGATGATCAAATTTTTTCTCTTCTTCCTCCCTAAACAAATTTTCTTTTTCCGATTTGTCTTTTTTCTCTATTTCTATTTCATGAGATTTTTTTTCACTTGGTTCCGGTTTTATACGAAGTCTAATGTTATTAGCGAGTAAAGTTTTGGACCTATTAATACCGGATTTATCGGCAGAATGCGAAAAGTCTTTATTTCCCGACTTGGATTGTGTTAAACTTGTTGCAGCTTTGGTTTTTACAGCTTTTTTACTGACTTTGTTTTTATTAAAGAGTAATAGATAAACCACTGCTATTAAAACCGAGGTTAATAAAATTGACAGTAGCTTTGTCTTCATTGCTTCCCTTTCTTTTTGATCTTTATTAAATTTTCCGATCTGACTTTTTAAACACTAATTATATTCAATTTAATTTTTCTTTATCACTGCCGGCAGGAATTATTTTTCCTGTTCTTACATCGTAGTAATAGATGTATGCATTTTTATTATCTGCCCTCGGCGCTTCCGATATTCTTATAATTTTCAATTGATTCTTATTTTGCCATTTAACTGATCCGTTCACTAAGTTTTCTCCAAACACTTTTTTGTTCTTATTGATATCATATATAAAAAAGTTGATCCTGTTTTGCGGAAATTTTGGAGAAGGTTTTATTTCATGTTTGCAAACCACGAAGGAACTGTCTTCGTTAAACAATAAATCATAGCCTGATCCGAAAATTTTAACGGCTTCTATTTTATACCCCGGAACATTTCCGGTTTTAATTGTTGAGTCGCTGCCGCTTCCGCATGAATAAAAGAACAAAACAACAGCTGCAAGAATAATCTTTACCGAATATACCATTTTAAATTCCGCACCATATATTTATTATAAGTTAACTTTTATTTTTCCCGGGATAGATTTGTATTAGTGTAATAAACATTTTTAATATAACATTATTTGCACATAATATCATTCATTAAAATAAATTTTATTCAATTTTAAAAAAAAATTTCTCCGTATCGGCATGTAAATTTACTTTAGAAGAATCATTTTTTTACTTTCAACAAAAAATCCGGCTTTAATTCTATATAAGTATATTCCCGAAGAAACATTTTCTCCATTTGAATCTTTCCCGTCCCATGATACCTGATAATGCCCTGCACTTCTCGATCCATCGATCAATGTTCTCACCTTCTGCCCTAATGTATTATATATTGTAAGTGAAACATTTTCCCTTACGGGGATTTCAAAATTAATTGTAGTAGTTGGATTGAATGGATTGGGATAATTCTGCAATAGATTATATGACAAAGATTTAACATTATCATTTACGGCAGTAGCGTTAGTGTTCATGGCCAGGTCATCCAAATAAAAAACCGAGCCTGCATGAGTGGTATCACTGTTATTATTAGCAATTGTAACACTAATCTGGCATGAGTCGGGCACTTCGTTACCAACATAAGTAATAGGAAGAGAAAATAATGTGTAACTGGATGCGGGATTATAGAATGAACCGCCAACAGCTATAACCTGTCCGTTTTTCCACATGCCGACAACTATATCTAATAAATCCTTACCGGTTGCAGTAAATTTATAATACCCTGTTACATTTGTGTATTTTTGAGATACAGGAAATCCCTTCTGGCC
>CAZHBJ010000061.1:0-17714 GCA_964530445.1 uncultured Ignavibacteriaceae bacterium | reverse complement strand
GAATCAATAGGCAGAAATAATTTTAATGTCGGCGCATCTACAGCAAAATCTGCGGAGGAATCGGCAAAAGTCATTGAGAACATTATTTTCCCATTGTTATCCAGGAAATTATTTGTAACCAGACTAAGCAAGGACAAGTGCGGAGATGAAGTTGAATACCAGAATAAGTATTTAAATAATTTAATAGTTTGCGGGAAGGTAACATTTTCAAACGGTAGCGGTGATCTTTGAAAATCATAAATATCGAATTTGACACTCTCCGTATTACGGGGAACAGGCGGATAAAGAGTATGAATATTGACCGTTTCCCTCCATTGCTCGGGAACCTGGTAAGCTAAAATATCTGTAATATTTTGATTTTGATCGATTTTCATAATAAATATAGTGAACATTTGCACACTATATTTTATATTTTTTTTAATTGAAAAGCAAGGCCTGGATATGGGAAATCTTAATGAATGTTTGGAGAGAAAAAATTAAAAATAATTTATCATGATTATTTAATAAAAAATAATCAAATAGGTAATACAAAAATGAAGGTATTCAAATTTATCGTCCGAATATTTACTTTATTTAGAACAAAGTATGGATGGTAATATGAGCACGAAAGAAAAGATGCAAACCACGGATGAAGATGTTGTTTGGACATGCCAGTACTGCGGTGAGTTAAATTCCGTTTGGATAGATTTAACAATAAGCGGAAAACAGGACTTTATAGAAGACTGCAGAATCTGCTGCCGGCCGAATAGAATAATAGTTACTTACGATGAAGATAATAATCTCTTTGTAGAGTCCCGGCCAAGCGATGAATAGTAGCTGCTAATTAGTTATGCCTATAAAACACTCTCATTACAAAGCTGCTGCATAATAACGCGCAGCGTATTATATTTATAATTTTTTGATTATGTTATAATTTAACTCCCAGCCTCTCAATCCATAATCATTCTTAAGAACGACGAACTTTCATCATCGTCTTTATTATTATCTTCGGCATTAACTTTATTTGTTTTCTCTTTTGCCCAGTTATAACGTGAAGCTTCAAAATTAAAACCGCTCTGCGGGTTTGAAGTTTCTTCGGTTTTATCTTCAAGGGTAGATTTGGGACTCTTTACTCTTAAAATAGTCGGAACTTCGAGATCTTCGGTATTAATTTCATTCTCTAAGAAATTAAACCCGCCTCTAAAGTTATCGGGTCCTTTTGAATTCGACTGAGCATTTTGTGAATTCTTTGCGCCAAAGGATTGATGCGAACCATCGAAACCGGTAGCTATAACCGTATAAGAGACATAATCATTCATCTCTTCTTTACGAACACATCCGAATATTACATTTGCTTCTTCGCCGGCTGCTTCAAAAATAACGTTATTACCTTCATTAATTTCCTGCATAGTTAAGTTGCTGGAGCCGGTAACATTCAGCAGCACACTTTTCGCACCTTTAATATTTATTCCTTCAAGTAAAGGACTGGATATTGCTTTTTGAGCCGCTTCGATTGCACGATTTTCACCGCTGGAAATACCGCAGCCCATCAAAGCTTCTCCGCTCTGGTTCATAACCGCACGTACATCCGCAAAGTCGACATTAATCAATCCTTCAATTGTTATTATATCTGCAATACCTCTTGTAGCTTCATACAATACTTCATTAGGTTTATCAAATGCGGCAAACGCATTTATGCTTTTATCTAAAATACTAAGGAGCCGCTCATTTGGAATAACAATCAAGCTATCAACATGCTGTTTTAATTCTTGTATTCCCTGTTCGGCATTCAGCATACGTTTCTTACCTTCCCAGCGGAAAGGTTTGGTTACAATCCCTACAACCAAAGATCCTATGCTTTTGGCGATAGATGCAATTACAGGGGCGCCTCCGGTTCCGGTTCCTCCTCCCATTCCGGCGGTTACAAAAACCATATCGCTGCCTGAAAGTATTTCCGCAATTTTTTCACGGTCTTCTTCAAGAGACTTTTTACCAACATTAGGATCAGCTCCCGCACCCAGGCCGCGTGTAATGCTGGTTCCTACCTGAATCTTATGCGTGGCACTGCTGCTGTTCAGAACTTGAGAATCAGTATTAACCGCAATATACTCCACACCGACTAATCCTCTTTTAATCATGCTTTCAATTGCATTGCAGCCGCCGCCGCCAATTCCTACAACTTTCAAGATTGCCGACATCGGTTCGCCCCTGTCGATTGTTGCAAATCGCGCCATAGTTACCTCCTTATTTTGGATTTATAATTCATCAAAAAATTCCTGAACCCGTTTTATTATTAATGATATTTTATTTTTTCCTTTAACCTTTTTGGGTTTTATTAAAACTTGATATTCGCTTGATTTTCCGCCGGGGATTCCTCTTATTAACCCGGCAACCGTTGCAAATTCTGGGCTTTCAATTTCATTTGATAATCCGGTACCTAACTCCTGAGGAACTCCGATCCTTGTAGGCAAGCCGAATACTTCTTCAGCCAACTCGGTGCATCCTTTTAACAGCGAACCTCCGCCGGTTAAAACTATTCCGGCTTTAATTTTATTTTTAAAACCTGCGCTTCTAATTTCATTATCAATTAAACTGAAGAGTTCCCTCATCCTTAAACTTATAATTTGTGTTAAGAGACTGATCGGGATTTTTGCATTTCCTCTTGCGCCTACACCACGAATTAAAATATCTTCATCCTTTATGATAGAAGATTCCGTTGCGTAGCCGTAATCTTTTTTTAATTTCTCCGCTTCTTCAGTTACCACACCGAGCGATTCGCGTATATCGTTTGTTACTTGATTTCCGGCCACACCTATTACTTTTGTGTGCTTTATGGTTTTATTATGAAAAATTGCAATGTCGGTTGTTCCTCCTCCGATATCAATAAGAGCAACACCAAGATCTTTTTCACTTTCTTCAAGAACCGAAGAGCTTGAAGCAATCGGCTGTAAAATATATTCCTGAATTTGAAATCCGGCTCTCTCAACCGATTTCCTTATATTTTGAATCGCCGGAATGGAAGCCAATACAATATGATTTGTAGCTTCTAACCTGGAACCTGACATACCGATCGGGCTTTCAATTCCGCCTTGATAATCAACCGAAAATTCTTCCGGAATTATGTGCAAAATCTGTCTGTCCGAAGGTATTCTAATTGTCCTTACATCTGCTTCAAGTCTTTCAAGATCGGCTTTTGTAATTTCTTTGTCTTCGCTGCTTATGGTTACATAATTTCGGTGCCTCATGCTTGTAATATGTTCTCCGGCCACACCGACATTCACCAATGTAATTTCAATCCCCGCACGGTTTGATGCTATAGACATTGCTTCTTTTATAGCATCGGCTGTTTTTGTAATATTAGCTACCAAGCCTTTGTGCAGCCCTTCCGAAGGAGCAACACCAAAGCCTAAAATGTCAATACGGCCGCCTTCTTCTATTTTTTCGGCAATTACCGCACAAACTTTTGTTGTACCTAAATCTAACCCGGCAATAATATTTTTTTTCATTCAATTAAACCTGCTTTAACATCTGTACCAATATAAATTTCGTTAGAGAATCTTAAATCCAAATACTTGCTATTATCAACAAGATCATTTCCATTAACTGTTCCGCTCATCAGCATATCAAGGTATACCATTTTTTCCGCCTCATCACCTTTACCAAAAAATATCGGCGGCTTAACCCCGGAAAATGTAAGTATAATATCGCCCCCGTTTCTTAAATTAATTTCCGATAAATTTTTATACATATTCATATCAGTCATTTTAGCCGCATCTATAATTTTAAATGCTTCCTCTATATCGTTTGTTCTTACGTAGGATAAATTGCTAATCTTTTTGCCTATTAAAGGATTGCTTATAACCGGAACATCCAGCATTTTAATACCGGGAAGCATAGGCAGTATTTGAAAATCTTCGGAAATAAAATGCGGCTCGCTGTCAATAATAATTACCGCTTCAATTTTCTTTTCTTTTATATAAACTTTAACTTCATCGTTGCCTATGTAAGCTACATCGGCTTTTTGAACATACGGGTGTTTTTCGAATTTATCTCTGATTTCTGCTAAAGTTAATTTTCCGTAATCGGATTTGTTTTCAAGCTTAGCGGATTTCAAATAATAAATGTCCGGCAAAATATTGCTACCGCTTATTTTAATCATCTTAATTTCTCCTTTGTTTGTTTTTTTATTAGAAAAAAAGATTAAATAAAACAGTCCGGAAACCAAACCAACAAAAACCAAAACCCCGAGTATTTTACTTCCGTTTTCTTTCATTAGATATTAATTTTTAAGCAGTTGAACAAATTTTTCTCCGTATTTCCAGATATCACCGGCTCCCATTGTAATAATAATATCGTTATTCTTTTTTATTTCCATTAGTTTTTCCGGTATATCGTTTTTATCTTCTACATAGTAGACATTCTTATGCCCGAATTTTTTAGCCGTATCTGCAATTAATTTCCCCGATATTCCGTTAATCGGTTCTTCTCTTGCGGGATAAACATCGGTGCAAATAAAAATATCCGTATTTAAAAACGATCTTCCGAATTCCTGGTAAAAATCTCTTGTCCTCGTATATAAATGCGGCTGAAACACTGCAATAAGTCTCCTATCCCAGCCGTTTCTAATTCCGGCAAGCGTAGCGCTTGTTTCGGTGGGGTGATGCGCATAATCGTCTATAACCAGAATTTCCTTATTATATTTTACTTCAAATCTTCTATAAACTCCGCTGAAAGACTCAAGCGCCTTTTTAATTGTTGCAAACTCTATTCCCAATTCTTTTGCAATACACACTGCCACCAGAGAATTTTTAACATTATGAATGCCGGGGATTTTCAATTTTATTTTTCCTAAATCCTGGCCTTTATACTTTACAGTATATGTACTTGAAAATTCATTATGAGAAATATCAACCGCACGAATATCAGCCTGCGATGTTAGACCGTATGTAAAAATCTTTTTATTTATTTGCGGAATGATATCCTGTAAAGCAGGTTCATCCATACATAAAACCACAAAGCCGTAAAAAGGAACTTTATTAGCAAACTCAACAAAAGCAGATTTTATATCATCCAAATCTTTATAAGTGTCAAGGTGTTCACTTTCAAGAGTCGTTAATGCGGCAATTGTCGGTGTTAACTTTAAAAACGTTCTGTCAAATTCATCAGCTTCAACAACAATAAATTCACCGTCACCCAATCTTGCATTAGTGCCGCCTAATCCGCTAAGCTTTCCGCCGACGATTATAGTTGGATCGATCTTGCCTTCTGTAAGCGTTAATCCTACCATTGAAGTTGTAGTAGTTTTTCCGTGAGTTCCGGCGATACCGATTCCGTATTTCATCCTCATGCATTCGGCAAGCATTTCGGACCGCTTTATTATGGGAATTTTTCTTTCAACAGCAGCCTTCACCTCCGGATTATCTAACGGCACTGCCGAAGAATAAACCAACACATCGGCATCTTTTAAATTTTCAGGTGAATGTCCTTCATAAATTTTCATACCGAGATCGCTCAGATGAGAAGTTACATCAGACAAAGCTCTGTCTGAACCCGAAATTTCAAATCCCTGGTTTAATAAAATTTCAGCAATACCGCTCATACCGATACCGCCTATGCCTACAAAATGTACTTTTTTAATGTTCTTAAACATTACCTGGATTCCAGTCTTTCTTTCAGCTTTATGAATTGTGAAATTAATTCTTCGATATTCTCGTAATCGTAAGGTCTTATAATCATTCTTCGTCTTCTGTTTTTAAATTTTATTCTGATTAACCTAAACGCTTTATTTCTTTTCTTGCTGACGAATTTCGATATTTTTATCTCTTCAATATTGTCCAATAAATATTTCTTTTCTGCAAACTTATTAACGAATAAGATTTTATCATCCTCTATAACAAGATGTCTATTCAAATACAGGTTATACAATAAGCTTACCAGGGAAACGCATACAATTATTGCGAAAAAATAAATTATCGGATCCTTAGTAATCAGCGTAAAAGAATTTTCAACAAATTCACCGCGTATAATCGCATAAAGTAAAAATACAACGAAGTATATAATTGTCGATTGATAATAAAACGACAAGTTATATTTGAATGTTTTCTTATTATATTTTTGTTCTTCGCTCATAATCCCGTAGCAAATTTTATTGCTCTTTTTGCTATAATTTCCGCCGCATCCGGCTTACTTAATTGCCGCGAATTTTTTTTTAACTCGTTAAGTTTATTTTCATCTAATATTAATGATAATACCTTACCGGTAAATTCATTTTTTAAGTTTTTGTCTTCTATCAATAAAGCCGCGTTTTTATCCGACAGCGATTTTGCATTAAAGTACTGATGATTTTCCGCTACGTTGGGAGAAGGAACTAAAATAGACGGTATTCCCAAAGTTAATATTTCCGCCAATGTAGTTGCTCCTGCTCTTGCCAACAATAAGTCGCACGCCGAGTAAGCTAAATTCATCTTTTCTACAAATGCCATTACTTTTACATTATCAGATAAAAAAGATTTATATTTTTCAAAATAAATTTCACCTGTCTGCCAGATAATTTGAATATTCTTTTTGCTTAGCGGTTCCAAAGAATCTGCTATTACTTTATTTATCGAACCGGCTCCCAGACTTCCTCCGAGTATAAATAATGTTTTTTTTGTTGAACTTAAGCCGAATGATTTAAGCGCCTCTTCCTTATTACTTAGAGTAAGACTTCCTCTAACCGGATTTCCGGTTAAAAATAATTTTTCCTTATCTTTAAAATATTTTTTCGAATCTTCAAAGCTTAAGTGAACCTCATTCGCATATCTTTCCAATATTCTTGTTGTAACGCCCGGGTAACTGTTCTGTTCAATTAATATTATTTTTGCCCCCATCACTGAAGAACCGAAAATAGCCGGACCGGAAACATAACCTCCCGAACCGATTGATACTTTGGGTCTGTATATCATATTTATAATTATAGATTGAATTACAGACACAACTAATTTAAGAGGAAATAAAATATTTTCCGGTTTAAGCTTTCGCGAAAATCCTTTAATCCATATTGATTTAAATTTATAACCTAATTGCGGCACAACTCTTCCTTCAATTTTAGATTTTGTCCCGATAAACAAAATTTCAGCTTCCGGCAAAAGTAATTTTATTTTTTCCGCTACTGCAACGGCAGGATATAAATGTCCTCCCGTACCTCCGCCGGCTAATAAAAATCTATATGAAGTACTTTTACTCATACTGCCGCTGCCTCAACCGGTTGTTGATCTTCTTCTTTCTGTTTAATCGAATGCGATAACGCTATATTAACCAGGATGCCGACTGAAATGCATAGAAAAGTTAAGGACGTTCCTCCGTAACTTATAAAAGGTAAAGGCAGCCCGGTTGTGGGAACTATTCCGGTAGCAACGGCAATATTGACAAACGCATAAATAACGATTGAAAATGTTATGCCGAAAGCCAGCAGTTGACCGAATTTATCTTTAGCTTTTTTAGCTACTAAAATTCCGGCAACAAACAAAACCAAATAACTGCATGTAACTATAACCGAACCGATAAAGCCCAGTTCCTCGCCAAGTATAGCAAAGATAAAATCACCGTAAGCTTCAGGTAAAAACAAATTGCTTTGCAGGCTCTGGCCCATTCCCACTCCGAATATATGTCCGCTTCCCAAACCTAATAAAGCTTGTTTCACCTGAATGTTAGGTGAACCGCCGTGTTCCGTACTGCTTATAAAAGTAAGTATACGGCTCCTTGAATGAGCAAAAAGCATAGCTGCAGCACCGACAGCAATTAAACAAATGAGAGCAGATACGAAAATATGTTTTAATTTTGCTCCGCCTACATACAATAATGCAAATGAAACAACTGCCAATAAAATTCCGTTACTTACATTCGGCTGAATTAATACAAGCGCTGATATAATTACTACCCATACAAAAAGATAAAGGAAACCTTCATTAAAACTGTCTAAAGAATCTTGTTTAGCTTCGAGCAAAACCGATAAATGAATTAGTAAAATCAATTTTGCAATATCTGCAGGCTGGAAAGAAAGAAAGCCGATATGAAGCCATCTGCCGGCGCCTTTTATATCTGGTGCTATAAATAAAGTAAGTGCAAGCAAAAACGTTATAATAATAATGGCAAGCTTGCTGAAGTCCTTATAAATTTCATAAGGAATAAAGCTGAACAACGTCATCAATAAGATGCCGAAAATTACTTTAAAGAAATGCGAATTGAATAAATGAAACAAGCTGTCGAATTTAAATTCGCTGTACGTACTGCTTGCACTCATTACGATTATTAAGCCCAACAGCATTAAAACAAACGCATCAAAAAATATTATTAAAGCTAATTTTTTCATTTATAATTTATTCACCGCTTCTTTAAAAACTTTACCTCTGTGTTCGTAATTATCAAACATATCGAAACTAGCGCAAGCCGGAGAAAGCAGTACAACCTCATTCTGTCTCGCTTCATTGTTAGCCGCTAAGACTACTTCCTCCAAAGAAGATTTTATTTCTACTTTTGTAAATGAATGAAAGTAATTAAAAACTTTATCTGCAGATGAACCGATTGCATATATCTTAGCTACTTTTTCAATAACCAGATCTTTTATTTTGTCATAATCGTTGCCCTTATCCTGTCCGCCCAATATTAAAAATATCGGATCATCGAAACTTCTTAATGCATACCAAACCGAATCCACATTAGTGGCTTTGGAATCATTGATAAATTTTACGCCGTCTATTACACGTACAAGCTCAAGTCTGTGCTCAACACCTTGAAACTTTCTTAATGCTTCAATTATTTTTTCATTATCAGCATTAAACAATTTGACTGCGGATATTACAGCCATAGCGTTTGCAATATTGTGCTCGCCTTTTAGATTTATATCGCTTGATTTACAGCTAAATTCCGTTTTGCCGTTAACATTAAAAATTACTTCATCATCCGAAAGGAAACAGCCGTTTGATTGGGATTCCTTTAATGAGAAATTATAATCCTTACTTTTATATGAATTTAACGAACTCATCAATGTCTTATCATCTTTGTTAAGGATTAAAAAATCATCTTCATTTTGATTTTTATATATTCTCTGTTTCGAACTAATATAATTTTCAAATTTATTTTCGTATCTATTTAAATGATCCGGAGTAATATTAAGTATTACGGCAACTTTGGGTTTAAAGTTATCAATCAGGTCCAGCTGAAAGCTTGAAATTTCCAGCGCTACGAATTCATTCTCTTTTACATCAAGTGCAATTTCAGAGAAAGCAAAGCCGATGTTGCCGGCGGAATATGTTTTTAGTCCGCATGTATTCATTACATATTCGCAAAGACTTGTTGTTGTGGTTTTTCCGTTTGTTCCTGTAATTGCAATTACATTTCCTTTACAAAAATTAGCAGCTAATTCTATTTCACTGATTAATTTTATTCCTTTTTTCCTGGCTTTTATAAGTACTTCTGCATTTGAAGGAACACCGGGACTAACGATCATAAGCTCACAGTCATATATTTTTTCCGAATGCTTTCCAACTTCATAACTAATATTTTCATCTTTTAATTTTTGTATTGATTCTTGCAGCTTAGATTCCGAACCTGAATCACTTACAAATGGAATACCGCCCAGCTTTTTAATTAATTTAGCTGCACCTATTCCGCTTCTAACAGCGCCGATTATCGATATGTTTTTATTTTTTATTTCCATTATCTAATCTTAAACGAAGCCAAGCTCACAATTGCAAGTATAATTGCAATGATATAAAACCTTATAACAATTTTGGGTTCCGGCCATCCGAGCATTTCAAAATGATGGTGGATGGGAGCCATTTTAAAAACTCTTTTGCCTTCCCCGTATCTTTTCTTTGTGTATTTGAAATATAATCGTTGGATAATAACGGATAAGGTTTCCATAAAGAAAATCCCGCCGAGTATAGGAATTAATAATTCCTTTTTTATCAGCACAGCCAAAATTCCGAATGCACCGCCGAGTGCAAGCGATCCCGTATCGCCCATAAAAACCTGGGCCGGGTACGAGTTAAACCAGAGGAAGCCTAATGATGCACCAACTAATGCAGAAACGAAAACCGTAAGTTCACCCGCTCCGGGTAAATAAATTATATTTAAATAATTGGCATAAATTGCATTTCCAGTTACATAACTAATAATTGCTAATGCAAGCATAACAATAATTGTAACACCGATTGCCAATCCGTCTAAACCGTCCGTTAGATTTACGGCGTTTGATGTGGCGGTAATAATAAATACAACAACGGGAATATATAAATATGAAAAATCGAAATTGACATTTTTTAAGAACGGTACAGTAGTTACGGTATTAAACCCTCCGAACTGGGGAGAAAAATAAATTATTGCGCCAACCAGCAAACCGATTAAAATCTGACCCAGCAGTTTATATCTTGCAATTAAACCGTTTGGTAATTTTTTTACAACTTTTAAATAATCATCAAGGAAGCCAACGCCGCTCAGCCAAATTGTACCTACAAGGATTAAAATGACGTAAATACTTTTTATATCCGCCCATAACAAAACCGGAATAACAACCGAAAGGATAAGAATGATTCCGCCCATAGTCGGTGTTCCGGCTTTTGACCAGTGAGACTTCGGACCGTCGATTTTTTTTGCTTCGCCAATCTGTTTTTTCTGTAAGATTTTAATCAGCTTCGGACCTAGATACAATGAAAGGAACAATCCTGTAATTGCTGCAATCGCAGATCTGAAGGTAAGGAACCGGAATATCCTAAATCCCGGAGGACTAAAAACTTTATTTATGTATTCAAAAAGATAGTAAAGCATTAATCAATAACTCTAGATTCAATAATTTTTACAAATTCTTCCATTCGCATCCCGCGAGAGCCTTTAACAAGAATGACGGAATTACTAAGATCCAGCCGGATTAAATATTTTTTTAGCTCTTGCCTTGTTTTAAAATAGAGATTATTTATTTTGTATTTATTTAACGACGCGTTAAGATACTTCATAAACTTGCCGATCATGTACACTGAATCGATTTTATTTTTTCTAATATGAGCCGCCAATTGTTCATGAAGTTTTTTACTTTGTTCGCCGAGTTCAAACATATCTCCAAGTATCAGTATCTTTCTGTTAAATAACTTAATGTTAGGCAACAGTTCAAAAGCATGTCTCATCGATTCCGGATTAGCATTATAAGTATCGTCTATAAGAATAAAGTTTTTAAATCTTTTAACGTTTAATCTTTTATCAACCGGTTTAAATTTTGAAGTTCCGTTCAAAATTTGTTTTTTATTCAATCCTAATTTTAAAGCTATTGAAGCAGCAGCTAAATAATTTTTAGCATTTTGTTCGCCATATAAAGGAAAAGTCTGCGCAATGGTTTTATTTTTATATACGACCTCAATAACCGGTCTGCCGTCATTAGTATAGCTATCTATATTCCCGATTATATCAGAATCTTTTTGAAATCCGAATGATAAAATTTTCGGATAATTTTTTATACACTGCTTTAGCAATATGTCTTCATTATTTATAAATAATATTCCATTTTGTGAAATTGTTGAATTGAATAAAGCAATCTTTTCTTTTAACACTCCTTCTTTATTTTTCAAAAACTCCAGATGTGAACTTCCGATATTAGTTATCAATGCATAATTAGGCTGAGCAATGCCGGACGTATATGCAATCTCTCCGAAATGGTTTGTACCGAGTTCCAAAACTAAAAAATCATGTTTGTTATTTGTAGAAAACAACGTAAGCGGAACACCTATATGATTATTATTGTTTCCTATTGTTTTGTTAACAGTATATTTTTCTTTTAATAGAGCAGACAACATTTCCTTCGTAGTGGTTTTCCCGGCGCTACCCGTAATCCCGATAATTTTAGTTCTTAATTTTTTTCTCCATGTTTTTGCCAAATCGCCCAAAGCAAGAGTTGTATCTTTAACCGTGATAATAGGTATTTCAAGCGAATTATGTTTCCTATAATTTTTTTCATTAATAACCACGGCTGATGCGCCTTTTTTTACGGCATCTTTTATAAAATTATGTCCGTCAAACCTGTCACCTTTTATAGCCACGAACAAAGAATTTTTTTTAATTACTCTAGAATCTATTGACACCGAGGTAACATTCTTATAATTATCCGGGTTATAAATAACTGCCGTCGGTATGTTAAATAAATCTTCTATAGTTAAATTCACATTCTTCATTTATTCAAATATTTTTCTGCAACTTCTTTATCGGAAAAGTGATTTCGTTTTCCATTAATTTCCTGGTAATTTTCATGGCCTTTGCCGGCAATTAAGATTACCGCATTATCTTCTGCATTTTCAATTGCATATCTTATTGCCTCTTCCCTGTTTTCTATAACCAGATAATTTTCTTTAGTAATTCCTTTTTTAATATCATCGATAATTACAAACGGATCTTCGAAGCGCGGATTATCTGAAGTTATTATCGCACTCTTGCTTAAATCTGAAGCTATTTTGCCCATAATCGGACGTTTTGTTTTATCTCTATTACCGCCGCATCCGAAAACTGTGTAAACAGGCTGATCATTCTTAATTATTTTTTTAATTGATAATAATGCTTTTTCCAAACTGTCGGCTGTATGAGAATAATCTATTACTACTTTTTTATTTCCTCTGCCGAGAACTTCAAATCTGCCGGGAACTTGTTTTGTATTTTTAATTCCTTCTATGGCAATATCTGCGTCAATCCCCATCAAAACGGAAACCGCAAACGCACCGCAAGCATTGTATGCATTAAATGCGCCGATTAATGATGTTGAAACTGCGTAATCTTTTGAATTATATTCAACAATAAATGAAGTGCCGTTTAAATCGAAGTTTATATTTTTTAAAATAAAATCTGCATTTGATGTTGTTCCGTATGAAAACAATTTAGCTTTTGAGTTTTCAATGAGAATAGGAGAATTTAGGTCATCACAGTTGTAAACACCAAATGCAGAATCTCTAAGAGAATCGAATAATATTTTTTTTGCTTTCAAATAATTTTCAAATGTATGATGAAAATCCAAATGATCCGAAGTAATATTTGTAAAAACCGCTGCGCTAAAGTAAAGCTCATCAACACGGTTAAGAACAAGTGAGTGAGAAGATACTTCCGTAATACTGTAAGTGCATCCTTGATTCACCATTTTATTAAGCAATTCATTCATATCGCTCGATTCGGGAGTAGTAAGACTAGAATTAATTTCCATGTCTCCAATAGAGTTGGAAATGGTACCTACAAGTCCTACTTTCGCTCCCGACGCTTCAAGAATGTTTTTAATAAAATAAGATGTCGTTGTTTTTCCGTTTGTTCCGGTAATTCCGATTAATTTCAGCTTTCTAGATGGTTCTTTAAAAAATGAATTGGAAATTTCTGCTAAGGCAACCCGGCTGTTCTCAACCAATATTTTGGCGATTTTCCCGAGAATAAAAACATCCTCCGGAACACTTGAATTATCTTCCAGTACTATTGCAATTGCCCCCTTGTTTACCGCATCAAGAATATACTTATGTCCATCCGTATTATAACCTCTAATTGCAACAAAAACCGAATTCTTTATGACCTTCCTTGAATCATAATAAATACCGGAGACATCCTTTCGCTGGACCTCTCCGATAACCTGAATCGCTTTAACACTATTTAATAATTGAGTTAATTCCATCAATAAGCGATCGCTCCGGTAGTTATTGATTCTTTACAATTAAGAACACATGTTAATCCTTTACGAAGTTGTGTTCCGGGCTCAATACTTTGCTCAACAACTTTTCCGGATCCGTTTATTTTATATTTTAATTTTAATTTTGATAATATTGTTATAGCTTCGCGAATAGAAAAGCTCTTTAAATTCGGCATTACATTTTGATTTATTTTTTTAGTATCTGCATGCTCATTAACCGGAATAATATTTTCGGAATTATATTTAGAATCATTTTTTTTATTTGATACAAACATTACTTTCAATTCACTTTTATTTTCCTGTTTGTATTGATCCGGACTTTGAAAATAGTTCGGGTCTAATGCAACAATTCTTTCGGCAATATTTTTAAATATAGGAGCTGCAACCGAACCTCCGTACCTGCCTATTTCCGGAGAATTAACCAAAACAAGACAAACAACTTTTGGAGACTCAGCGGGAAAGAATCCGACAAAAGAAGAGTTATACATGGATTTTGAGTACTTCCCATCAATTAATTTTTGAGAAGTCCCGGTTTTCCCTCCAACAGTTATCGAACTTAATTGAGCATTCGTTCCGGTTCCCTCTTTAACAACACCGACTAATAAATTTCTCATTCTTTCCGAGGTTCGCTCAGAAATAACTCTCCTTACCATCTTCGGCTGATTTTGAAATACAATTTGACCGTTGTGCTTTGTTTCTTTTAATAATATTTCCGGTTGGTAAAGAATTCCTCCGTTAACAACAGCACAGTAAGCTGTAATTAACTGAATCGGAGTAACCGTTACACCGTAGCCAAACGACATAAATGCTTTCATAATAGGAGTCCATTTGTTAGGTGTTCTCAGCGTTCCTCTAACCTCGCCAGGCAAATTAATTGATGTATAATTTCCGAAACCAAATGCTCTTAAATATTTATAATAAGAATCGTTATCAATTCTTTCTATCAGCTTCGACATTCCGATATTACTGGATTCTTCGATAACTCCTCTGGCAGTAAGCCATTTATTTTTATGATCATCCGTTATGGTGACGTTCTTAAATTTATATCTTCCGTCATTCACATAAATATTCTCATTAAGCCTGCACAAATTTTTATCTAGCAAAGAAGCCATTGAAAAAGTTTTAAAAGTAGAACCGGGTTCATAAGTATCCGTAACAGCCTTATCTCTTCTTTCTTCATTACTGTATTTCCAATATTCATTCGGATCAAAATTATTCATACATGCCATTGCTAAAACCTGTCCGTTGTTCGGATCCATTATAATTCCTACATCGGATGTACCTTTGTATTTTTTCAATCCGTTTTTTAATTCTTCTTCAAGTATGGTCTGATATGTTTTATTTATAGTTAAATAAATATTATCTCCGATTACAGCCGGTTTGGTTTTTTCTTCGGCAACCGTTATCATATCTCCTACTGCATCTCTTAAAATCAGCATGCTGCCGTCTTCTCCCGACAGAACATCATTAAATGATTTTTCTATATCATCAACACCTTGGTAATTATTGCCTACATAACCAAGGACATTGGCAGCAAGATCATTATAATAATAAACTCTGGTAGGATCATTTTTATAAAACAGCCCTCTTACTTTAAAGTTTTTAAGGAGTTGTGCGTTTTCACTTGATGCCTTTTTCTCAAGACAAATTGTTTTTCCGGATCTTTTCATAAGATTGAAATAATGGTTTTTACTTTTTCCGAATACCGAAGAAAACTTAGCGGCTATTTCCTTTTTCTGTTTATTTTTAATCATCCTAAGATCAAGATAGAATGAGACATCATTTCTATTATAAACCAGAAGTACATTGTTTCTATCATATATCATTCCCCTTTCGGCTCTAATTTTTTCAACGTGCATTTGCTGACGTTGAGCATAAAACTTCAGCTCATCACTTTTTAAAATTTGAATATCAAAAAGCCTGAAGATTAGCCCGACAAACAGGACAAAGACCAAACCTATAATCAATAGAGCTCTTGAGTTATTCATACTTCTGTTTTAAAGCATTAGAAATTTTTTCTACTTTTTCCTTACTTATAGTTAACACAGCCGGGGTTTCTGTATTTCTAATCATTCCCAATTCATCGCGGGCTATACTTACTATTCTTTCCTCCGAAGATAAAGCCTGATCCTGCGCAATTAAATTTACCTTAGCGTTTTTTATATCGCTTAACTTTTCTTTCGTTATCACATTCTCTTTTGTAAGTTTTTCACATTCCAGCTTAAATCCTATAACAGCCAGTATTAACAGGGTAGAAGTAAAGAAAGCAAAAATGCCGAACGCAATAAATAATTTTGAACCTTTCTTCATATTCTCTCGGCTGCTCTTAATTTTGCACTTCTTGCTCTAATATTAATTTTAACTTCTTTTTCCGTAGGAGTAAGCGGCTTCTTTGTTAATATTTTCAGCCTGCTTTCCTTATCGCATTTGCAAACCGGATAATCCTTAGGGCAAATACAATCCAATGTTTCATATTTAAAAGATTCTTTTACTATTCTATCTTCAAGCGAATGATAAGTAAGAATTACTATCCTACCGCCTTTTACTAACCTGTCGACAGACTTAGTTAAAAAATCTTTTAGGGCTCCAAGTTCATCGTTAACATAAATTCTTAGTGCCTGGAACACTCTTGACAAAGTTTTTATTCTATACTTATAAGGGGTAACGGACGAAATTAATTCACTCAGATCGGTTGTTGATTCAATTTTTTTTGTTCTTCTTTTTTCTCCGATTTTTCTAGCTATTTGTCTTGAATTCTTTTCTTCTCCGTATTTATAAAAAATGTCTGCCAATTCTTCTTCGGAAAATGAGTTAACAATATCGGAAGCAGTAACGACTTTGGATTTATCCATTCTTAAATCCAATTTTGCGTCTGTTCTGTAAGTGAAACCTGAATCCGGATTATCTAATTGAAAAGAAGACACTCCCAGATCGGCGAATATACCGTTATATAATGGAATTGACTCTATTTTAGATATAAGATCGATCTGCATAAAATTGAAATTATAAATTTTAATTCTATCGTCAGTTTTAAATTTTTCTTTAGAAAAATTAAATGCATCCCGGTCAACATCAGTCGAGATAAGCCGGCCGTCGTTTTTCAAATTATGCAATATCCCTTGGGAGTGGCCGCCGAATCCAAGTGTTCCGTCAAAATAAACACCCGACTTATCAGTAATCAAAAATTCCAAAGATTCATTTAATAAAACCGGCGAATGATGTACTTTCATCATTTCGCCATTACTTCCGCCGCAATTTGTTCGTAGGTTTCAGGCGTTTGTTTTAAGTATTCGTCGTAAACTCCGGGGTTCCAAAGTTCTATTTTTTTTAAGGCGCCTAATATTAAAACTTCCTTATCGATCTTGGCATATTGCAAAAGAGTTTGCGGGATAAGGATTCTTGATTGTGTATCCAAATTATCTTCCGTTGCAAATTGAAGACTCATTCTTACAAATTTTGCATTTAAAGGATTGAATGTGTTTAGCTCCAAAAGCTTTCGTTCGAATTGCTGCCACTGGTCGAGCGGATAAACATCAATACATGCGGCAGTACCTTTGGTCATAATAAATGTATCATTAGCTTCAGCGCTAACATGTTTACGCAGTTTGGCAGGTATGCTAACCCTTCCCTTCGCATCAACCGAATATATATAATGTCCTCTAAACAAATTATATCCTTCCATTTGGGAAAATTCACCACAATTCCCCACTACCCCCCAAAATAAGGGAAAATTTCACCGAAAGTCAAGCATTTTTTATTATTACACCCACAAAATTATTCAGCATTTCATCACCTTTATTATTTGTCAAATAATAAATGATAACAATATTTATACTTACAGAAAATATTTAGAGTAATTTATTAAATCTATAAAAATTAGATTCTTTTTGAGATGGGAATATTATTTTAAGCCGGTTAATTTAAAATAATTTCTTTAAGCAGGTAAGAAGATTAAAAGTATAATTATAAGAAACGAAATAAAACAAAATTTTGTAAAGAATTGAGCCATCTGCCGGGATCGAACCGGCGACCTACGCATTACGAATGCGTTGCTCTA
>CAZHBJ010000060.1:0-17811 GCA_964530445.1 uncultured Ignavibacteriaceae bacterium | reverse complement strand
GAATTAATCCTTCTAATCTTATAATCTCGCCGGATAATAGTCTGGAATTTAACACGGTACTTCCCATTCCATTTCTTTCACTTGGGACGGGGACAAATTTTATTAACCTTAAAAATGTAAATTATTACTTTGGTAAAGTTAATGATCAGCCCAGGATTCTTACCGAAAATGATAAACAAAACCTTAACTCTCTTTTTGCCAACGGCGGATTGGTTTTTATAAATACATCAGTTAACCTTTTATCAGTTACTTACAAAGCTGATAATAATATAGGCGCATTTGGTTTTGCTATGAAGGATCATCTCGAAGGTGAATTTCATTTTCCGCATGAAGTAACAAATCTGCTTACAGACGGTAATCTAATTAATCATACTTATAATACAAATGATGCAAAAGTAAAAGCATGGTGGATAAGAGAATATTCATTATCATATGCGAGACAACTCCCGGATTTAAACTTAAAATCAATTGATAAAATTAATGTCGGAATTTCCTTAAAACTTGTTAACGGATATTTTTATTTAAAAAATGAAAGTATAAACTCATCTCTACAAACAACAAGTGATTACCGGATAAATTTATATGCTAATAATCAAATTCTAGGCGCCTTCTCAAATAACTTCGGATTTAAATACAGTAATGATACAACGGAAAGCCAAGGGAGAGGAACGCCATTTCCAAGTCCGGCAGGAACCGGATTTGGAGTGGATATTGGACTAAATTCTACAATATTTAAAGTATGGAATGTTTCTTTGGCACTGACGGATATCGGTGGAATAAATTGGAATGAAAATACTACAATGATTACAGATACAGGTAGCTATACTATTAATGATATATCTCACGGCCACTTTTTAGATTCTTTAAAAAATCAATTCGATGGTGAAAAAATTAAGACGGGAAGTTTCAGCAGTGGTTTACCAACAGCGCTTAGGCTTGGCGTTTCTTATAGTTTGGATATTAACCATAATAGCTGGCCGGGCCGCTTCCTCTTTGCTTTTGATTATAACCAGGGGTTTAATAATGAGCCGGGTAATAGCTTAACTCCAAGGTTTTCTGTTGGTGCTGAATGGAAACCAATGGACTGGATTCCTTTTGTGAGAACCGGATTTTCATTCGGCGGCTTACTAGGATTTCATTGGGGATTCGGATTGGGGATTGAAACTTCATTCTTGGAGTTTAATATAGGAACGCTGGATCTTCAATCACTACTTGCACCCAATTCAGGAAAGTACTTTTCCCTAGCAATTGACTCACGCTGGAGATTTTAAGACAAAATACTATTGGCATCAAGGCGTTTATCTAAAAGTGATTTTTTGGAAAAGATCAACAATTATTTTATCCCTCTTTCATTAAAATTAAGTTCTGATTTATTGCATTATAAATGCAAGTGCTATCCATTCGTCAAGGGATTTTTCCTCTTCAAGTTTAAATCCTAATGAAGTATATTTTGAGAGAATATCGTTTTCATCTGTAAATAATAAGCCGGATAAGATTAGCTTTCCTCCTTTTTTTATCCGCTTCTTAATTTCCCCGGCAATATCCATCAAAATATTTTTTTGGATGTTAGCCGTTATAAGATCAAAATCTTTTTCATCAACATCTTTAATCTCCCCCAATCTAACATCAACTTTTTCGGATACCATATTCAATTCACAATTTTCTTTTCCGTTGGAATAACACCATTCATCATTATCAACTGCAATTACTTTAGAAGCACCGAGTTTTGCACAAGCAATTGAAAGTATGCTTGTTCCGGAACCGACATCTAAAACTTTTATTCCTTTTTCAACTTTGTCCTCTAAAGACCAAAGAACAAGTTTAGTAGTTTGATGTTCGCCTGTTCCGAAAGACATTTTAGGATCAATTGTAATTACAATTTGACCGGGTTTAGATTTATACTCCCGGAAAGTAGGTTTGATTATAATTTTATTTGATACTTCCGTAACTTTAATAGACTTTTCCCATTCTTCGTTCCAGTTTTTATCTTCAACTAAATTTTCTTCAACATTAAAATTGAAAATCATTTTTTCTCTAACTAATCTTTTCAATAATTCTGAAACTTTTTCCGTATCGATACCGCTGTTTTCCGAAGCAAAAACTTTAAGGCAATTTACTTCTTCGTTTATTCCGGTAATTTCAAGTTCCCATAAAATACTTGACAATATTTCCGGAATAAAAGGCTCTGCGGTTACGGTATATTCTTTATAAAACTTCAAAAAATTTTTTAATTAATAATTTTATTTTTATTTATACTCGGCTAAGATATTGCAAACTCTATCCTGAAACTCCCTGCCTTTTTTTGCACTACCGACATAATTCTGCGTGAGCATTGAGAACGCAATTAGATGGCCGTTTTTTGCAGTAACATAGCCCGATAAACTGCAAACTCCGCTTAGTGTTCCCGTTTTAGCATGAACATTATTTTGAGCAGGTGTGTCTTTCATTCTGTGCTTTAATGTACCATCTACTCCGGCAATCGGAAATGAATTATAAAGTATAGTAAATAAACCGGGCTTCTCATAATACATATACTTTAACACCGATAATATTAATTGCGAGGTAATTAAGTTATAATGAGAAACTCCCGAACCGTCAACTATTCTATAATCGGAAGGATTCATCCCGGCAAGAGAAATAAGGCTGTCCACCATTTTAATTCCGTTCTTTGCAGTTGCAGGCGCGCCGAAATATTTTGCAGCAATCGAATAAAGAGTCATCTCGGCACCTAAGTTATAGCTGACTTTATTTAAATGCGTAATAACATTTCCAAAAGGTCTTTTATAATTGAAAAGATTAATTGCATAGTTCGGAATCTTTGAAAGATAAATTTTCCCGTCGACATTTATACCGTTTTCTTCCAGATGTTCCTTCATTAATGTTAAAAAATATTTTGCCGGATTGTAAACATTTACCATCAATGTATCCTGTAGTGAATCAGGAACAACTTTATTTTTAATATTTCCCTTGAATATCAGAGTGTTTTTTCTATGAATCCAATCTCTATCTATTGAGTAAGTATTTGGACTGTCTGCCGGAACAGTCGAAGTGAAATTTTCAATTTTAAAAAAATCCGTTTGCGGGATTAAAGTTATGTTGGCTTTCTGTCCGAGTTTTGAACTTTTAACAATTGCTCCTATTGAATTTGCATTTATGTCGAGTGCAGTAAGATAAGGTGCATCGGTAGACGGATCATCATTCCACATCCAGCCGTTGCCCCAAAAAAGCGAATCCATCATACTTACATCGCCGAAAAGATTTCCAGTAATTTCATGAATCCCTTTTTCTTTAATAACCGATACCAATGAGTCTAGATCTTTCGTTGAAAAATCCGGATCGCATCCTCCTACAACAAATAAATCACCGTATAAAGTTCCGTTTATAATCTGCCCGATATAATACAGCGAAGTTTGAAAATTATAAGCCGGTCCTAAGAATAAAAGTCCTGCGGAAGTGGTTAATATTTTCATATTGGACGCAGGACGTAACAGCAGTTTTTCATTCCTTTTATATAAATCTTTTTTTGCTGTTAAATCATAAACATCTATTCCCATAAAAGTAGATTGAAAAAATTGATCCGAAAAAACAGAATCAATTCTTGCATTTAAATTTTGTACATCATCCTGGGGAAATAAATTGATAACAAATACTGCGAGCAAGAAGAATAATATGTTTTTCATAGTAGTATATAATGAAGATTTTATTAATTGTGAAAAAAAATTAAAATACTAAGTTGATTGTCTTAAATTTTTATCAATATCTTTTAACTAACAGTTCCCCTTTTCAAGAATTGATAATATCTATATAATAGAAAGAGTTTTATTTTATTAAGAAAAAACGTTCTCTTTCAACTTTGCATAACATAAGTCATTAATAAAAATACTGCCTTACTCTAAATTCGGCGCCGATTTTTTCTTCAACAACTTTTCTTGCCCTTTCAATATCAACTCCCTTCATTGCCACCACCGTCATTACAACTTTACCGGTATAATTTTTTGCATTTTTTGCAAACATAATCATTTCGTTAAAGTATCTCGTTTCCAATCCCATCAACTCCGAATATTGACGCGGATCGCCGGAGTTTAAACTAATTGACACAGAATCAATCAAACCTTTAAGTTCGGGCGTTATATCTCTTTTGTTTATAAAACTTCCATGCCCGTTGGTTATTAGCCTGGTTGTTCCTTCATTTTCCTTAACATATTTTGCTACTTCTTTTACTATATTCCATCGTAAAGTGGGTTCACCGTAACCGCAAAAGACAATCTCTTTATACTGCTTTGGATCTCCTATTTCCTTAATATAAACGTCCGCATCCGGTTCTTCACTTTTACCCATTTTAAGGTTATAACCGCTGATTACCGACTCATCATCCTTATCGCAAAATACACAGTTTGCATTGCACCTGTTTGTAACATTAATATATAACGAATTACCGATTTTATATGTAAAGCTTGTTCCAGGCTTAGAGCCAATACCAAACATTCTGAAAACATTATAAGAAGTTATTCTTGCAACATCTTCGACATTAAGATGATGTATCTCTGCTAACTTTTCCGCAACCAGTTTAACATAAGAAGGTTCATTGCGTTTACCTCTGTGCGGTTCCGGAGTCATAAACGGCGAATCGGTTTCCAGCATTATACTTTCAAGACTGAGATTGGAAATTATATTGCTTAAGTTATCAGCCTTTTTAAAAGTTATATTTCCCGTAAATGAAATAAAATGATTAAGACGAATAAGTTCTTTGGCATTCTCCAGTGTACTGCCGAAACAATGGAATTGAGCTTTAAGTCCGCTCTCATTATATTCCCTAATAATATTCATCATATCATCATCGGATTCGCGGTTGTGGATAATTACAGGTTTTTTAAGTTTTAATGCTAAGTCAATTTGAGCTTTAAATGCTTCGATTTGTTTTTCTTTTGGCGAATAATCGTAGTAATAATCCAGACCTATCTCACCGATAGCTACAATCTTATCATGAACGGCTAACTCTTCTACTTTAGAAATGATCGAATCATTCCAATCTTTGGTTTCATGCGGATGAACACCTACAGCACCATATATAAAATCATACTTCTCAATTAATTCAATAACTTTCTGTGAAGTTTCCAAATCTGTTGCAGGTACAATAATATAATCTACACCGGATTCTCTTGCACGATTAATTACTTCGTCAAGCTCTCCGTCAAAATTCGGATAAAACAAATGCGCATGTGTATCTATAAACATAAGGCTTTCTTTTTCCCCTATCTAAAATTTTTAGGAATTATTTTAATTTAACACAAGGCAAAATTACTATTTGAAATACTAAAATAAAAGCTCGAAGCTGAGTGCATAGTTTCTTATCGGCGCAATGTTGCCGATTAATTCCACATAATTATAATTAAAAACATTATTAACATTAAAATTAATTTTTGCAGGGATGCTCAATATATTTAATTTATAACCCGCTCTTAAATCCAGAACTTTAATCTCAACTCTTTTGTTTCCGTCTTTAACAACTCCCAGTTTTATAAGTTCGAAATCAATTTGTTCCACCTTGCTGGAATACCGGTAATCGGCACCAACGGTAATATTTAGGAAGGAATAATCCAGACTTGCATAAGCCATATGCCGCGGCCGATATTTTAACGGGGTGTTTTGTTGAAGATCCCTTGCCCAAAGGTATGTATAATTGAGTGATAGCTTTAATTTATTTTTTAGAAAGGAATAATTTGTATTAAGCTCTAACCCTTGAATTCTTGCACGGGTAACATTATCAAAATAAACCAAACCGTCTTTTGGATCTATACTAGGTTCTATAAAATTCTTAAATTCATTTTGAAAAATTGCTGCATCAAGATTAATATTTTCTGCGGCTTGATAATTTGCACCTAGTTCAAAAGTCCAATTAGTCTCAGGTTTTAAATTAGGATTAGGCTTAATAGTTATACCGCTGGCGCTTGTAGATGTAAAAGCCTCGGCAAGTGTAGGCGCTCTAAAACCTGTGCCGAACGATGACCTCAATACAATTTTATCTGTCAATTTGTAATTAAGCCCGGCTTTTGGTGAAAACGCACTGACGCCTATTTTGCTGCTTAATTTACTATAGTCATATCGTGCACCGATAGTTGCAGATAAAGGAAATTTAAATTTGTAATCGGCTTGTGAATAAATTCCATAACCGAATGAAGATTGATTATTAAAAATGTTGGATTTTATATTATCGGTTGAAGCTTCAATTCCCGAAACCAAGATTAAATCTTTTGCCAAATTTGCGTTGGTTTGAACTTCCAATCTATATAAATTTGATAACGAAGTATCGAACGAAGCAGTTTGATCCCACCAATCGGAGCGGTAATAGCTTGCTTTGATATTCATAAAAAGATTATCGTTTAAGATTTGCTTGTAAATTCCTCCGAACATATACCTGTTTGAATTTACTCTTTGCCCTTGATCGGCATTAGGAGGAACGAGTGCATTCCTTGAATCTTTCCAGTATATAAAATTTCCATGATCCTGATTCAGAGAATTTGCGAAAAATGTCAGTGATGAAACCGGAGAAAAGTTATACATCCCTTTGAAGTATCCGATATATCTTGTATAAAAGCCGCTTTGCTTATAACTCATATCCGAAAGACGTGTTAATGATAAAGCAAATCCGAATTTCCCTATCCGGTCGGAATGCGAAACCGTAAGGCCGCTGAATGTCCTTAACTCTTTTGACCAATCCCAGATTGAGTAAGATGGCTTATCATATGTACCGATATTCATTTTGATATAAGTACGTGGTTTAGTACTTATTCCTTTTGTAATAATATTAACGACTCCCCCTATTGCAGATGAACCGTATAGAGAACTTGCTGCACCTTTAATTACTTCAACTCTTTGAATTTCGGAAACCGGTACAATCTCCCAGATAATCTCTCCGGTATCTCCGGTATAATACGGAATACCGTCTATTTCCAAAAGCACTCTCGTTCCTGCTCCACGACTGTATCCGCTTGAGCCTCGAATACTTATTTGATCATCAACCATATTTACTCCCGGAACAAACCTCATTGCATCTTTAAGATCGGTAATATCTCTTTTTTCTAATTCGTTCGAGTTGATAATACTTGCACTTACCGGGAGATCGGAAATTTTTTGTGCATATTTACTTGCTGTTACTACAACTAATCCCGATTGGAGGGACGTTTGATGAAGTACGGCATCAACAATTATTGATTTATTTTTAATTATCTGATTTGAGACCACAACACTTTTATAACCGATACTGGAGAATTCAATTTTATATTTTCCCGGCTTAACATTTAATATTTTATATTCACCTTCATAATTTGTTGCTGCGCCGTAATTGCTTCCGATTAGTTCGACATTTACTCCTAATAACGGCATTCCGCTAGTATCTTTTACCGTTCCCGAAATATTATAACCTTGAGCAAACAAAAGAACGGAATTCGAAAATAAAAAAAGCAAGAATAATAATTTATTCATTAGTTACCTCCCGGAGGCTGAGGAGGCGGATTATTGAAGTCGCATATTATATTTACATTTTTTACAAATGTATTTGAAGGAATAATCAACTTGCCTGGCTGTGAAGTATCACCGTCGGCATAATAAACTCCGGCAACACTCCAATCCGAACGGTTTAAAGAAAGCGCAGCTTTTTTTGATTGTGCAATAGCTACGTAAGCATACGAACCGGCTTGGATAGGAACAAATCCTGTATCATCTATAGTTGAAAAATTAATTTCACTTACGCCGTAAGGAATTGGATGACTAATGTATCCCACATTCAATAAATTAAAAGAAGAAGGTGAATTCAGGGGATCAATGAAAACAACAAGAAGAGTATTTTTAACACTGTCCGGCCACGCACCTGTGAATATTATCTTTCCGCTAAAGCCTGGTTTTTGATTTTCTTCTTCAATTGAGTTCGGAGTTATTCCTTTATTACAGCTTATTAATGTCAGCAGCGGAAGAATAATTAAAAAATATTTAAATAATTTATTCAATCAAAAAATATAATTGGTATGAAATTAATTTATAATCGATTTAAAAGGTATGAAAAAATTTAGATTATCTTAAAAATAATTCTTTAGACTAAAAAAGAAGAAATAAAATAAAATGTTCTATAAAAAAATTAAACTACTTCTCCGATTACAACGAGTTCTTCATTTATTTGTCTAGAAAGTTCAATAGCCTTTTCAACATTATCTTTATCAACAATTGCAATTAAACCTATTCCCAGATTAAATACTTTTCTCATTTCTTCATCTGTTATGTTTCCGGCTTTTTGAATGAGTTTAAATATTTGCGGAATCTCCCAGGCATTCCAGTTAACTCTTAATTCCATATTTTCAGGAAGTATTCTATTTGTATTGCCAATTATTCCTCCGCCGGTAATATGAGAAAGTCCTTTTATGTTTATATTTTCTTTTAAGTAAGTTATAAGCTTAAAATAAGATTTATGAATTTTAAGCAGCTCATCGCCCAGTGTACCTGAAAATCCGTCTAACTTATCGGAAAGCTTGTACTTTTCAAGCAATACTTTTCTTGCAAGTGAAAAACCGTTCGTGTGTAAACCGTTTGAAGCAAATCCTAAAAGGATATTGCCTTTAGAAATATTCTTACCGTTTATAATTTTGAATTTGTCGACAATTCCCACAATTGTCCCTGAGATATCATATTCCTCATCATCATAAAGGCCCGGCATCTCTGCAGTTTCTCCGCCGATAAGTGCGCATCCGTTTTCTTTACAAGCAATTGAAAAACCCTCTACTATTTTTGCCGCTTTCCCGGAGTTTAATTTTCCAAAAGCAAGATAATCCAAAAAATAAATAGGTTTAGCGCCGCATACGGCAATATCGTTTACACAATGGTTTACAAGATCCTGTCCAACTGTATTATGTTTATTAATAGCAAACGCTATTTTTAATTTTGTCCCGACACCATCGACGCTTGAGACTAAAACAGGATTTTTATATTCATTTAAATCAAGCTCGTAAAAACCGCCGAATAACCCGATATCCGAAAGTACATTTTTATTAAAAGTATTTTTAGCAAATGATTTGATTTTCTTTACGGTTTCGTCACCTTCTTTAATACTAACACCTGCAGATTCATAAGTATTATCCACCAAAATCTCCGAATATTAACTTATATACATTTAAATATTTTATCATTCAAAATTTACCATTAAAAGGTATATCATACAAAACAGACTATTCGGATAAGAAGTATTTTTAATATTTAATCTTTTTATATAATCTCCAAGGTTATTGTAAATTTGAACATTAATTGATGAAGGCAATTAAATAAGTAAAATATCTTAGAAAAACATGAATAATCAAATAATTTCGTGTTGAAAATAGATACAATATGCAAAAATACTCTCAACAATGAAAATAGCAATAATCTTATTCTTATATTTCAGAATCTATAATTATAATTACTAACTATTATTCACCGTTTTGATATGAATCATAAATTTATTTAACGGTACAGTATTTGAATTATTCAGCAAGTATTTATTAAATAATTTTTTCGGGGATACCCTATGCATAAATTAAAATTACTAGTTACTGTTTTTATATTTGGTATCTTTACTTTAGCACCGTTATTCAATTTAAGTGCTCAAACTGCTAAAATAAAGACTTTACCAATTTCTCCGCGGTTATTATCTACTTCGATAGTTGGTAGCTATCCTGCAGGGTCTAACCCTGTTTACAGCGGGAACAATGTAGTCGCTAAAGGAATGCCGGTTTATTTAACTGCCGACACAACCGGCGGAGTTAATTCTTTTACTTGGTCATTTGATCTAATGCCATCAGGTTCAAATGCAGCCTTTAATAGCACAACTGACCAAAGTGTTAAATTCACACCCGACTTAACCGGTTGGTATGCTGTGAAATTAACTGTAAACGGTGGAAGCACCGACGTTGATAGCTTTTTTGTAAGCACATATTTGGGCAGTCCAAATTCCACAATGTGCGATCCCTGCCATCAATCATATCCTGGTATGGAAAAATATTCCAGTTGGGTGCAAACACCCCATGCTAATATTTTCAAAGAAGGAATTACCGGTCAATTAGAAGTTTCTTCGGTTAATGGGCAAATGATGGGAGTTTATTCAGTTGCTCGATGTGCAAAATGCCATACTACCGGATGGGATCAAAATGTTGACAATGGTAACTTTGGATACTTAAGCCATAAGAGTGGATTTGATACTGCTTGGGCAGAAACTTTCACACCTGATAACGGTGAATATTTAATACCTCAAGGTGATCAGACAGCATGGAATTTGTTGAACTCAAGTCAATATAATAGTGCGCTAAATACTGCAAATATTGGCTGTGAAAGCTGCCATGGCCCGGCATACGGCCACTTAATAAGTTACGGAGACACAAAAAAAATTAGTGTATCTTTGGATGCAGGCGTTTGTTTACAATGCCATGATGCACCGACCCACCATACAATTGGTACTTATTATGTTACTTCCGCACACTATAAATTCCCGGATGGTGAACATACTGCAAGAACTTCTTGTTACCCATGCCACAGTGGTGCAGCTTATGTAAAATATGTTGCTAATCCTACAAACCCGGGATATACTGCCGATGACGGCGACATGAATATAAGCTGTGCTGTTTGCCATGATCCTCATAATGCAACAAATCTTGGTCTTAGAATAATGAGCAATATTACATTGCTTAACGGATACGCTGTTACTAAAGGTGGTAATGGACAGATGTGTATGAGATGTCATCAAGCCCGTCATGTCGGCAATACATCAATAACTAACAAGCCTCCTTATTACGGATTCTTTAATTATTTTGAACCGATGGCTCCTCAAACAGATATGCTTTATGGCCAGAATGCTTATGAATTTGGAGATTCAACATTAGCTGGCTTAAATACTCATGGATTTTTACCTAATGCATGTGTTACTTGCCATATGGCTAACATAGGAACTGGAAACAGTCCTAGTCATCAATGGGGAATGATTGATACAACCGGCGGAACAGCACATGATTTAACAGCTGGATGTACTAACTGCCACGGTCCAATCACTTCATTTGATGATATCAAAGCTGCTAGCGACTGGGATGGTAACGGTAAAATTGAAGGTGTTCAAACCGAAATAAAAGGAATGATGAAAATTTTAGCTTCATATTTACCTCAGGAAAATGGTGAAGTTATAACAAGTCTTTCTAACCATGCAGATTCTATGGCAGTTGCAAATAGACCAGAAATTGTAAAAGGTATTTACACTTATGGGTATGTTGAAACAGACGGCAGCTATGGTGTTCATAATGCTAAATATACTGTTAAAATTTTACAAGATGCTTTACAAACTTTAGGTGTTACTGTACCGGTTGAATTAATTTCATTCCAGGCTGCTACGAATAACGGTGCAGTTACATTAAATTGGCAGACTGCTACAGAAACAAATAATAAAGGCTTTGAAGTTGAGAAGAGCTACGGTAATTCGTGGACTTCGGTTGGCTTCGTAAATGCCAAAGGAAACTCTACACAATTGAATTCCTACTCGTACGTTGATAATAGTTCAAACGGAAACAGCGGGAAAATTTCATATAGATTGAAACAAATCGATCTAAATGGAACATTTCATTATTCGAAGGTTGTAGAAGTTTCGGTTGTACCGGGTCCTAAGGATTATACACTTTCACAGAATTATCCTAATCCGTTCAACCCTTCAACTACTATTCAATATTCGCTTCCTTATGAAAGCAATGTTAAGATAGTTGTTTACAACATTACAGGAGCGGTTGTAAAAGTATTGACTAATTCATTACAGAACTCCGGTGTACATCAAGTTGTACTTAACACAGAATCTTCAGGATTAGCAATGTCATCAGGTGTTTATTTCTACTCAATACAGGCTACATCTGCTGACGGTTCAAGATCTTTCAGAGAAACCAAGAAAATGATTCTACTGAAGTAATTTTCTAATACCCTTCTGTTTATAAAACCCGGTACCTTTTTAGTACCGGGTTTTTTATTTTAAAAGAATCTATTGAAGAAAAACCACATCATAAATATTTGAACTTTATTGTTTTAAATCGGTTCATTATCTTGGTATTTAAAATCAAAAAAAATCACAAAAAAATTAGTATATTTGTTGTTTAGATTGGAAATTTTAGCAATTATTTTTAATAAATGATCGATATAGAATTAAACGAACGAGAAAAAAATATACTCAGATATATTATTCAGCAGTTTATTCTAACTGCCTCTCCGGTCGGTTCCAGGAATATTACTAAAAAATATAATATCGGAGTTTCGCCCGCTACGGTGAGGAACATTATGTCCGATTTGGAAGATAACGGCTATATAGATCACCCGCATACTTCGGCCGGAAGAGTACCTACAGATAAGGGATATCGTTTTTATGTTGATTCTTTGATAGATGTACAAAAACTCCGGAGTTCTGAAATCGGCATTATAAATAAAGGCTTTGAGTCTAATCAATCGGAAACAGATGACCTGTTAAAAATTACCTCAATCTTGTTAAGCAACATTACCAAGCAATTAGCTTGCGTAATGTATCCGAAGCTTGAAACAGGTATTTTAGAGAAGCTCCAAATTGTACGTCTATCATCAACTAAAATTTTGGTAATAATAAGCATAAAAGCCGGATTGGTAAAAACGATTACGCTTGAGCTTTCTTCGGATATAAAATCTACTCAAATAGACTCAGTTCAGCGATTGTTAAACGAACGGTTAACAGGTTTAACATTCAAAGAAATTAGAGCAACTTTTAAAGAAAGATTAAAAGATGTTCATGAAGACCAAAAACCGGTTATAAGATTATTTGTAGATTCCATAGATAAGATTTTTAAAGACGACAGAAAAACAGATAAACTTGTTATTACCGGCGCAAAAAATGTAATTAGGCAGCCTGAATTTGAAGATCCTCAAAAATTTCAGGGTGTTATAGAATTAATAGAAGATAAAGATATTATAATTCATATTTTGGAAAAGAATAAGGATAGCGCTTCCGACCAAGTAGTGATTTCCATAGGTAAAGAAAATAATTTGGAAGAACTGAATGAATACAGTTTTGTAAGTAAAGAATACAATCTTGGCGACATTTCCGGTACTTTGGGAATTATCGGCCCTAAAAGAATGGAATATCCTAAGGTTATCGCAATTGTTGATTATATAGCCAAGATGTTGTCGGAAGTCTTGACAAACCCTAATATAAAATAAAGGAGATCCATTTTGATTAAAAAAGATAAGCATGATATAAAGCATACCGAACAAAATGCCAATACTGAAAATGATGAAACAGTTTCCGGAAATAATGAGGAAAAAGATATTCAGAATAATGTAAAAGATCTTGAAGAAGAATTAAATAAATCTCAAAACAAATTGGAACAAATCGAAAAAGAACTTCAGGATTATAAAGACAGATTGCTGCGTAAAGCCGCAGAGTTTGAAAATTTTAAAAGAAGAACGGAAAACGATCAATTAAACCTTATCAAATATTCGGCTGAATCTTTTATTATTAAAATACTGCCTATTGTAGATGACTTTGAACGCTCGCTTTTACATTTGGAAAATGCAAAAGACATTGATGCTATCAAACAAGGAGTTCAGTTGGTTTACGATAAATTAATAAAAATTCTGAATGATCAAGGAGTAACAAAAATAGATGCCTTGGGCAAGCCTTTCGATGTTCAGTTTCATGAGGCTATGATGCAGAGAAAAGAAAAAGATGCTGCTCCGCATACGGTTCTGGATGAGATTGAAAAAGGATATCTTTATAAAGATAGAGTAATTCGCCATGCTAAGGTTATAGTAAGTGAAGATACAACCGAAGAGCCCGAAATTCATGAAGAAGAACCTAAAAATAATGCAAACCGTGAGGAAGAATAATATTTATGGCAAAACGCGATTATTATGAAGTTTTAGGTGTTGATAGAAATGCATCGAAGGATGATCTTAAAAAAGCTTATAGAAAATTAGCAATGCAGTATCATCCAGACAGGAATCCGGATGATAAAAATGCCGAAGAAAAATTTAAAGAAGCGGCGGAAGCTTATGAAGTTCTTAGTAATGACGATAAGAAAGAAAGATACGACCGCTTCGGTCATGACGGATTAAGAGGTAATTCGTACGGTTCAACAGGCTTTACGGATATTAATGATATTTTTTCTCATTTCTCGGATATATTCGGCGGTTCTTCAATTTTCGATGATTTCTTCGGCGGCGGTCAAAGAACCAGGGGCAGAAGAAGAAGCGGGGGCGTTCCCGGTTCCGATTTGAGAATTAATTTAAAATTAAACATGGAAGAGATAGCAGAAGGCACCACAAAAAAGATAAAAATAAAAAAGCAAGTTAAATGCAATAACTGCAGCGGAACAGGTGCCGAGGCCGGAACATCAACTAAAACCTGCCCGGTTTGCCAGGGAACAGGAGAAGTTAAAACAGTTTCCCGGTCGGTTTTCGGGCAATTTGTTAATATTACAACATGCAGCAACTGTAACGGTGAAGGTACCGTGGTAGATACACCATGTAAAAAATGCATGGGTGACGGCCGTATAAACGATGAGACTACAATTTCAATAAATGTACCGCCGGGAGTTCATGAGGGAAGCTATATGACTTTGAGAGGCGAAGGCAACTCCGGAAAACGAGGAGGCCAGCCAGGAGATATTCAGGTAGTATTTCAGGAAATTCCGCACGAATATTTTGTAAGAGAAGGCGATGATATTATCTACGATTTGTTTATAAGCTATCCGCATGCGGTTTTAGGCGGGGATGTTGAAGTGCCGACATTGAACGGGAAAGCAGTATTGAAAATAGATTCCGGAACAAGGCCGGGAAAATTGCTTAAGATGAAAGATAAAGGAATAAAACATCTTAATCATTCCGGGCGCGGGGATCAATTAGTAAGAATAAATATAGATATTCCTAAAAAAGTTAATTCTAAAGAAAAAGAATTATTAAAGGAACTGGCGGAATTGCCAAATTTTAAAAAATCCAACAGTTCCGATGAAAAGAATTTTTTTAAGAGATTTTCATTTTAACCTGATTAATTTTCTCAATTCAAGCAGCATTTTAGAATAAGTATCGGAAAACTTGAACTGAAGAATCAATGTTCTTATATTATTTACGGGATAATCGTTCTATAAATAAATCATTTTAATTTTTATTTAAAATGCTTAAAAAATTATCGGAGCGAATAGGCTTTACACAAAACGAAATTAAAGTCATTTTTTTCCTGCTCGTGGTTTTCTTAGTCGGATTTATTTATAAATCTTTTATTCAAGCGGGGAACAAATCTCCTTATAAAAAGTTTAATTATGCTGTTGAGGACAGTTTATTCCGGCTCTCCGAAAATAATACCGGATTTTTAAAAAAGGATGTAAAATTAAAAGATACAATTGTTGACTATAAGCAGGAAGTTTTAGATTTTAACAAATCGAATTTTAATAAAAAAAGCCCTAAAATCGTTCCGGGCGAAAAAAGCATAAACCTTAATACCGCCGGAATTGATGAGTTGTCTAAACTGCCGGGAATCGGTAAAAAGACTGCTGAGAAGATTATAAATTTTAGGAAACAAATAAACGGATTTAACAGTTTGGATGAATTGCTGGATGTTAAAGGCATAGGCAATTCCAAGTTTAATAAAATTAAGAAGTTTCTATTCATTGAAAAAAGTATTAAATAATTAGAAAGTTCCGGAGGTAAAATGATTTCTAAATCAGACCCGTGGTATGTACATGCTGCACTTTATACTGTAATCGTGATTTTAATTGCTGTCCTTATTAAGGTAGCAATAATAGACCCTAATAATATAGTTCAAGCCGAAAACTATTACAAAACCGAATCCAGAGCAAGGATGAAGGATATTAAGGAAGGTGAAATTCTTTGGTTTAAAAAACACAATTCTTATACCGGGAATTTAGACACATTAATTAATTTCATGAAAACAGATAAAAGTATAGATAGTGTTATGACTGCCCGCGACACTTTAACAAATAAGTCGACTAATCCTTTTGTAATGCTTGACAACGGGAAATTTGAACCGGACAGTTTATATCGAACTCCCAAATCTCATTCATTTTATACACTGCAGGTAGATACGTCGACAAATGTCGATACTGTAGTTTCAAGAAGAGGAAGAATTTTGAAAATAGATACCACCAAAACCATCGGATCAAGATATTACCTTGAGGATCCTGACGGTTACGGCTCGATTGGAAGTTTAACTAACGATGCTCTGAAGAATACTGCTTCCTGGGAAAAGTAAATTATAAGATGCCTGGAATTGAAAACCATGCCGGATTTACTATTTCGAGTACAAAGCTTCAAGTAGTAGAGATTATATATAAAGACGGTAAATTTATCTTAGAAACTGTAGACGAAGCTTATTTTAGCGAGCCGTTAAAACTGGAAAATGATAAAGAAACAAAAATCAGCGCCCTTTTACAGGGCGCTTTTAATGAACTCCTTATTAAAAAACCGTTAAAAAGTTCTACTGTATCTTTTACGCTGCCATTCGAACTATTCAATGTAATTCAAGTACCCTATGATAATACCCTGCTTTACCAGGACCTTATTGAAGAATTTAGATGGGAGTTATCCGTATTATATCCTTATTCTGTAATTAAAGATTTTGTGATACAATATATTGATGTTGAAAAAAATAATATTATAAATTATAATTCTGCGATAGTAATAGGAATTGAAAGAAAATTTTTAAAAATTATAAATAACTTTTGCAGAGATAATAATCTTCATCTTAAATTTGTCGATAATGTTCACCTTGCTTCCGAAAGGGCTCTTTCATTAAGCAACCCTTTAAACAGCAGCGGTATTGTTCTTAGCGTATATTTTACTGCGAAAAATTTATCTGTTTTGTACACTTACGGAAGTAAACCGATTTATTTTAATGTTATTCCTCTTAATGATGCCGGTGAGATTCCCGCTTTGCTGCTTTCAGAAACTTCCGGACGAAATACATTCGATATGAAAAGAGAATTAATAGAAAAAGCATTTATTACCGGTGAAGAAATTTCGGACACTGTAATTCAAACTTTACGTAATACTTTAGGAATTGATTTCGCAAAATTCAATCCGTTTGAAAAAATTAAGCCTAACCCGGAATTATTCGATAACAAGTATTATTCGGAAAAATACTATTCATTTTCACCTGCCACCGGCATTGCAATACGTGTCGCTTAATAAAATAATACATAATTAATATGAGGATGAGAATTATATCCGGTGAATTCAAGGGAAGGTTTATTAACGTTCCCAAATCGGATTTTATAAGACCGACAACAGACCGCGTTAGAGAAACTCTATTCAACATACTTAATAACGAAATTGATTTTAACGGGATAAAGGTACTGGATATTTATGCCGGTTCCGGTTCACTTGGTTTGGAATGTTTAAGCCGGGGTGCTGAATCAGTCGACTTTGTAGAAAAAAATTTTGTTATTTATAAAAATCTAAATGAAAATATAAAATCCCTTAACGCCGAACAATTGTGCAAAATATTTAAAATGGAAGCGTTAAAATTTTCTACTAAAAATCACGAACATCAGTATAATTTAATATTAGCTGATCCTCCTTTTTTTAAATATGATATTTATGAAGTAGTAAAAAATCTATTAAAAAATAATTTTCTAGCAGAAAACGGAAAAATTATTATTGAGCGATCAAAACAGACAAAAGACAAAGATCTTGAAGCATTCGGTTTAGAGCCATTTAAACTTATAGGAGATACCTGTCTTTACCGCATACAATAAAAAATATGATATTTCTAAATTAGATTTTATTAAT
>CAZHBJ010000059.1:0-18079 GCA_964530445.1 uncultured Ignavibacteriaceae bacterium | reverse complement strand
TCGGCAAGAGTAGGAGGGATCCCTTTTCCGGCTTTTTGTTCAATAAGAAAATTCAATATATGTTTTTGTATCTCGGTTATTTCTTTTGACATAATACACCTTCGGCTGGTTAGTTACATAATACATTTTAAAATGTATTATGAATAAGATATTAAGAGTTTAGAAATTCGGCATTTATACCCTTTTGTTAAAATTTAATGCAGAATATAAATTGCCATACATTTGTATGGTAATTTAAAGAAGAGCAGAGAATTTGTCAATATTATAAATTTGGAATAAAATAGAGAGAGTTTCTAAAGAAGTTAAATTATAAATCTTAAAAATCTAAGGGATAGATAATTAAAACTGCATTAAAAAGATTTTTTCCAGCGAATCGACCATCTTCTCACGGAAAATAGGCTTGGAAATGAAATCATTAAAACCGGTAGCTATAAATTTTTCCTTATCTCCCGGCAAAACATACGCTGTAACTGCAATAACCGGAATATTTTCGTAGCCGGGCATTTTATGAATAATTTTAAGCGCATCTAAACCGTTATAATCACCTTGAAGATTTATATCCATAACTATGAAATCAAAATGACTGCTGTCAAGCAGCGGGAGCGCTTCTTCAAAGCTAACGGCAAATTTAATTTCTTTCAGTTCCTTCATTTGAACTTTAAAGAGTATCTGGGAATCGACCTGATCCTCTATGTAAAGGCAATTGAGTGCTTTTAGATCTATTTTGTCAAGTGATCGCTCAGTTTGTTCGGGTTCGGCATCTACCAGGTCTTCTTCCTCTTCAATGTCATCTTTTTCAACCGGGCTGAATTCTATTTCTTTTTCGGATTCGGGCTCTTCCGCAACAGTCTCTTCTGATTCTTTTGTTTCTTCATCAACCTGCTTAGGCTGTTCAATTTTTTCAACTTCATTTTCAGGTTCTTCATCTACCGTCTGCGTTATTTCTTCGCGAACAACTTGTTTTGCAAATTTTATCGGGAATATGAAATCGCAGTCTGCTTTATTAGACTGCGGATCAACCGTTTCAAACTTTCCGTTAAGAAGAGATAAATATGCTCTTAATAACCGGGCTGTAAATCTGGATAAACCGATATTTTTTAAATTTGATTCATCCTTGTCACGAAAAATATTTTTAAGATTGTTAGATAAATATTCGGATATAGAAGTATAGTTATCTTTAATTGAAACTATAAAAGAATATTCATCCGCCGAGTAAGCGGAGAAATAAATTTTCTTTTCTTTAGTAACTTTGGCAACTGTTTTAACCAGCAGCAAAATAAAATTTTGAAATTTCTGTTTATCCGATTCAAACTTTAAGGATGATGATATCTTGCCGTAAGCAAATTCAACTTCTCTTGATTTGGAATTTACTTCGTATTCTGTTTGAAGCTGGTCGATAATTTCCGTAATCCCGATTTCCTGAGGTTTAAGCTCGTAATTATTTTGTTGGATATTGGAATATTCAACAGCAGAGTTCATTATATTCAATAGCCGTTCACGATTCTGGTCTATAAAATCTGTTGCTTCTTTTTGTTCGGAAGTTAATTCTCCGATGCTTTCAACAAGTTCCTGTACAAAGCCGAGAATAACATTTATCGGTGTCAACAATTCATGAAAAAGTGTCGGAAGGAAGTTAAGTATTTCCGGAGATGCTTCTTTTATATTAACTGCACCTGTTTTTACAGATGATGTTTCAGTAGAAGGTTTCTCAATATACACTATTTTAGGTTCTACATTTGGCTGTGCGGTTTTACAAATTATACTGAACGAATCAATTTCGTTTTTATAATTAAAAACAGGAAAGGCAGTTAATTGCGCTTCAATATAATTGCCGTTCTTTTGTTTTAATTCGGAAGTTAAAGTTGTAGAATTTTTATTGTTCGATTGAAAAATTGAAGAGTTTATATTTCCTCTCGTATCATCTTTGAACAAAGCGGTAAACAATGAGTTTTCAAGTTCTGTTTCCTGATAACCTAAAATTTTATTAACAGATTTATTATTATATATTATGAATCCGGCATAATCGGTTACAAAAAGCATATTGTCGGTATTTTCAATAACAGCCTCAAACAACTGCTTTTTCTTTTCATCTTCAAGATTACCCGTAACATTTTTAATAATATTAAAGTGAGCATCCTTGTCTTTGTATTTAAAACTTGTCTTGCTTAATTCCACATAAACATAAGAACCGTCTTTTTTCTTATGTTTAAAAGGACCGGCGTATTTCCCTTCTTTTACTGCAAAGTTAGAAGAGTCCAATAATGTTTGAATATCCTCAGGTGTATATAAATCGGTTAAATCCATCTGTAAAAATTCGTCTTTACGGTAGCCGTAAAGTTCCAATGCTGAATCGTTTACTTCAACAAATCTTAAGTTTTCAGCATCGTAAATAAAAATCGGTTCAGGGTTATTTTGTACTAAAATCTCAAACATTTTCCCTCTTCTATTAATAAGCTTTTCAAGATTATCTTCCGACTGCTGTTCTTCGAGTAATATTGAGATCCCACTAATTTCATTTCCCTTATCATATATTTTATTTAAGTAAATAGTATAATCTTTTTTACTTTTCCTATGTGTTAAATCAAATTTTACCCTATCGTTTTCACTGCTGATAAATTGTTGTATCTTTTCTGAAAAATAATCAGGGAGAAGCCTTGCAAAATGAATATCTATAAAATTATCAAATTCATTGGTAAATAATTTACAAAATTCTACGCTTGCATGCTTAATAATTCCGCTTTTATCTATTACTGCAAAATACTTGGAAAGATTATCCATTAAAAGTCCGGCATCAATAGATATTTCTTTTTCCGATTCTAATTCTTGAGCGCTGTACTCTTGAGCAATTCCAATTACGGCAATAACATTATTTTCCGAATCGCTTAAAGGTATTTCAATTGTCTGGTAATCAATGGATGAACTTACACCTGAAACCGGAACGCCTTCAATAATTACGCTGTTTAACGAGACTTTTAAATAATTCTCTATCGAATTGTAAAAATCAATTAAGTATGAAGGTATAAACGACCTGACCGGCTTACCCTCTATTTGTGAAGGCTTTAATCCGAAGCCTGCAGCTAATTTGTCATTTACCAAAACATAACTACCGTTTTTGTCTTTTATCCAGAAGAACTCTTTAAAACGGTTAATTTTCTTAAGAATATTTTCTTTGCCAATAAAAGTGAAAGGATATAATGATTTAATTTCTTCAACGATATTTAATATTTCTTTATTCTCTAAAAAATTGCTAATATTTTTAACTACCTTGAATTCCGTTGTCCCTTTTGATTCGGTAGAGTAGTCCTGGTATTTAAAGGTGCAAAATATAAAATATTCTTTTTCTTCTTTATATGAATTGATACTCAATTGCAGATTAAGTTCTTGTCCGTTTGTCAATTTTAGATTTATATCTTGAACAATAGGTTGATGTTTCGAGAATAATTCCTCAAAAATTTTATTTAGCTTGATACCGGTCTGTTCATCATAAACATCAAATATATTTTCAATCTCGGTCTTTATTGAAAATAATGATTCGGCTTCCTTGTTTAAGGATAAAATATTGCCACTTTTGTCCAGAACCAAAAAGGGATTACGGATTGCTTCATTTAGGGAATTGAATAAAGCATTATTTATTTTATTTGAATTCCTCACTTTTTCCCGCGATTTTTTATTTCTTTAAATTTTCTTATTTCTAATACAATTGTTAATTAATTTATAATTTTAAAATTTTTCATGCATCCGGTTTATTATAATCGAAAAAGTACGTACGGGATTCGTCCGACTGCAAGTCATTTAAATATACATATATAACTTTATCTCTTTTATCGTACGCATACTTTGCTGTTTTTGTCCCGACAAGTTCGGTGCTCATTTTAATACCGCTAATTTGTTCATTCATATCAATTTGAACAACTAGACCATTTACTGCCTGACTGCCGGGATTCGAAACGGTTAAGGCAATACGGTAATCTCCCCGTTGGTTTACTTTTACTTCTACATAGTTCCTTTTTCCCCACCACGTTTCTATTTGCGATGCAGTAGTTATCCAAAAATTTTTCTTCTTTAAATCATTTATTACTTTACCTATAACATTTGCATATTCAGGTTTACACTGATAATCCGAATGTATTTTAAAGGTATATAATCCGCCTTCAAATAGGATTCTATCTTCATCTTCTTGATATGTAAAATACTGAAAGCTTGTATCCTTTAATCCGAAATCACGAATAACTTCATAATCATCACGGGCTGTTTTAGGTATTGCAACAATTAAGCTGTCACCAAGTACAATTGTTTTGGGAACTGATCCGCCGGACAATGAATCGGCAAATACATATTTATAGCCGCTGTTCATTAAAGCCCGAACAGTATTCATATCATAAATGCCGTAATAAGGCATAAAACCGGCAGCGGAAATATTTGTATTTATTTTAAGATCAGCCTTTGCCCTTTTTAGTTTTTTAAGTTGAACATTAAAATTATTGAGTTTGTTTAACGTATCATTAACGGATGATAGATAACTTATATTTAATGAAATACCTATATCGCCGTATCTGGATAATAACTTAATAAATTTACTATATTTTTTTATTTCATTTGAATCAACAAAAAAAGTTGCGGGTACATTTTCAGATCTTAAGATTGCAAAAAGATTCTCTTCATTTATTATATTTCCCGAAAGATCGGAAATTAGAATTGCAGCTGCATTATAATCCCCGGGCCAATCTTTAATAAAAGCAATAGGCTTATAGGATAGCCAATCTATACAATTACTAAATAATTTGTCGAAATAAACATAATCTTCTTGAACTCCGATAATAGAATTTATATCGAATCCCATCCAAACGAAACGTCCGTTTCCATAATTGCCGTAAACAATGCCTGCGCTTTTTTTAATTTGTTCTCTAGATAATCCTTTTTGAAGTTTATAATTATACCAAAAGCTGGCCTGCTTTGCTCTCGGATCTAAAACCTCAGCAGCCATTGGCCTGTCCCATGTGGCAACTCTTAAAGGAAATCCAGCCGGGATATTTGCGGTAATAGGTAACCCGCCGCGTAATGTGTGTATTTTAGTAAATTCATCCGGCGTAATCTCCTTTGTAAACTTCAATCCGAAAGCCTGGGTTAAAAAGTCCCATCCTCTCCATTTGCCGTCATCTGAATAAGAAGCTATTCCGCCCGTTGCAAAAACGCTTCCACCATTCAATAAAAACTTTTTAATTTGGATAATTTCTTTATCACTAAGTGATTTTGATCCCGGCAGTATTAATAAATGATATTTAAATAACCTACCGAGTTCAATTGAAGAATCGCTAATAACATCGTATTTGTATTTATCAATCGAAAGTAATTTTTTCCAGGTATTTATATTATCGCTAATCCAGGTACTTCCCTGGGGCAGCATATTTTCGGTATATTGGGAATATAAAATACAAATTTTGGGTTCTTTGCCGTAGATAACCCTATTTATAAATTTTGAATTAGGAACAAATTGTGAATTATTAATTTTTCCGTAAATTCCCCTTAGAATAAATAAATATATAAGGACCGAACTGATCAATAAGATCAGCCCGGAAATAATTATAAGCGGTTGATTTATCCTGCCTCGATATCGAGATTTTAGCGCCACTTTAATGCCCCAGCATCTTTATCCTCTTTTGCCGGTACATATCCTTCGGATGTATATTTTAAGAATTTGGAATCCTTAATCCTTTTATCTTCATCGGATCTCGTACGAAATCTTTGTTCATGAAAAACAGGTGTATAACCGGCAGTATCAAATTGCCTTGCCGGCTGCTCAAAAGTAGTAGAATAAGGCTGCCTGTAATTACCGAAAGGCTGTGGTTTGGGTGTAAATCTCGGTTGCATAGGTCTTGGTTTCTTAATAGTTTCTTTTTGAGTAAAACCTGCAGGTTGTTTATAACCCGGGGTTCTTTGCGGCTCCGCATAAGTTGACGGTAAAACAACCTTGGTTCTAATTTTCTTGGCAGGTTGTTTTTCCTCGGCAGGTGTTACTAGTTCTGCCTTTACTTCTGCCGGCTGTGTTATAACAGTATCTTGGCCTTTTCTTTCCCTCATTTTATAGAGGACATAGGCTCCTATTGCCAGCAAGAACGTACTTATTGTAGCAACAAGAATAATAGTTGATAAAACCGGAATTAGTTCCATTAGTCCCTCTCTAATATGCTTAATATAAAATTATACTTTGGCAGCACCTACACGCTCCAGCTTTCCCCAGGTCATTCTTATACCAAGGAATTCTTCAATTGTAGACATTGCCTTACATATATCGATAATCAAGATAAAAAACATTCTGTAAATTATAGAATATCCCACAAGCCTGTACTCTTCTTTTTCGGCAGCAATACAATATAATGCAGTAACAAGATCGAGTATTGCCAGACCTGCCCACCAGAAAAAAATCAAATTGGAAAAGCCGAATGCCAGGGCTGCAACAATAAAAAATAGATTTGCGGCAATGTTCATAGTCGGCCAAATAAGTGCCTCATAAAACATAGTCCAAAGGATAAAGGTATCTCCGAAATTAATACTCGGATCGAACATTAATTTTTTGTGCTTTCTAATTGACTGAAGAATACCTCTTGTCCATCTGTATCTTTGTTTTAACAACTGCTGTAATTTAGCAGGTGCTTCCGTATAAGAAATTGAGTTAGGCTCATAATAAATTTTCCATCCGTTTGCCAAAATCTTCAATGTTAAATCGGCATCTTCGGCAAATGTGTCACTCGAATAAAAACCGGCTTCTTCAATTGCTTTTCTTCTAAAGAAACCGATAGGCCCCGGAATAATATTTACTAATCTAACATAACTTTGTGCGCTCCTGGCCATATTTAATCCTTCAATATACTCAAGGGCTTGAAGGTCCGTAAATAATTTTCCTCTATTTAAAACTTTTACATTTCCAGCTACCGCGCCTATTTCCTTGTTCGCAAAATGTCTGACTGCTAATTTCAGCGAATCCGGAGATAACTGCGAATCACCGTCCATACACAGAATTATTTCGGCTTTAGATAATCTAATTCCGGCATTTAAAGCTTTGGCTTTTCCTCCGTTCGGCTTGCTGATTAAGGAAACTTTTGTCTTATTATATTTTCCCCGTTGATAACCAACAAGTGATTCCGCAACCTTTTTCGTATTGTCGGTCGAGCCGTCATTTACAATTATTATTTCATAATTAGGATAATCCAATTGAAGCAGTGAAATAATTGAATCATTTATCACTTTTTCTTCATTATAAACGGGCACTATAATCGAAACAAACGGAAAATATCTGCTTTCCGAAGGAGTATACATATATTCGTTAATATACAAATATGCCAGCGAAAGAATTGCAAAATACCGGAATAGAAGCACAAATAAGAATATAACGAGAGCTACAATTGTAGCATATTCAAGCAAGGCTTTAAAACTTAAAATAGTCTTGGGAAGTGTATAGATTATAACAAAAATTAATAATAAGGATATAATCCCGTTAATTAATATTCTACGAATATACTTTCGCTTTGGATTTTCTGTTTTATGTGCCTGTTCTCGATTATCGAGTGTTAATTCGGCACGATGTACTTCCTGATTCAATCGCATAGTAATTTAACGCTTTTTTTTATAAATCGTCAATTATAATGCCACCTAAGACGTTCTTATATATACAATTAAATAATATTTTCCTTTTCCGACCTGTAACAGATTAAGATTAAATTTTTCCTTGTATCAAACTAAGTCAGAAAATTATTTCAATTTTTGATGAAAAATTAAATAATTGAAATAAGAATTAATTTTATTTTCACATTCGCTAAATTATAAAACTTTCTTCTAAAGCTTAATTTAGGAAATGAAAATTAAATCTTACGAATTAAAAATGAACATATAAGTTTTAAGCAAATTATTTTTTAATTAATATAAAATTATAAACTCCAATATAGAGCAAGCCTCGCTGAAAAAGAGCTGTAGCCAATTACATTTTGAAAGCTACTGCCGCCTGCAATTCTTCCTTGAATCGTTAATCTATCAATAATTCTAACAGTCGCATTTGCATAAGCTTGTCTTAATATGTAGCTGCTATTTTCAACAAATCCAATTAAACCTCCCACAGTTAATGTTGACGCAGAGCCCTTAATTATATCCCAGTCTGCCCAAATATTATTAGAAGAATAAACTCTCGGAGAAAAATAGCTTGTAGTTGCATATTTAAAACCTGAATTATAGAATTCATAACCTAAAATAAAATCCGGGTAAAAATATTTACCAAGTCTTAAAGACAATGTATACGCGTTGTTGCCGTCCTGGAAATTAAAATTTGCTAAGTCTGCAGACAATTTAATACCGGAACTTGTCTGGTAATATCCCCCGGCTCTAAAAAGATTTGCATTTAATCTGGTGTTGATTAAATAAGGAGCATAAATTATTTGAGAAGCATCCATCTTTGAATAGTTTCCGTATATCGAATAATGATTTGTTACCTCCGAACGAAAAGAAATATCTGCAACAAAACGATGCAAAGAATTTGGATAATAAGTATTGCCTAAATTAAAACTGAGAGTTGAATTTGCCGGCAAACTAAATACTAAACCGAATCTTATAGTGCTGGTATTGACATGTGTAATATCTGTTGCCAGATTAGTTCTAAAAGCTTCCGCATCAAATGATAAAAAGGTCGTTATCCCCAAATCGACTCTTAATCCTTCAATATTATTCTTAATTCCTATATTATCTGAATAATAAGTTCCATAAGGTGTTATTAAAGTATAAATAGGAAACGACGACAGCATACCTCTAAAGCCGGTAACAGGCAGCCACTTATATCTTTGCTGTACAATTAATGCCTGCGCCGAGTCAAGTTTCATTTTATTTTCCATTCTATCGTAAACATCCCTTGCTTTGTCATACTCTTTCATTCTTGTATAGGAGTCACCTAGATAGAGAGAGACATAAAAGTTATCCGGCTGTTTTTCAGCTAATTTTTTAAAACTTTCAAGTGCGTTAACCGAATCGCCCATCACATAATAAGTAGTTGCCCTCGAAAAATCCGTATTAAAATTGTAATTATTATTCAATAAATCATTATAAATATCAATAGCTTTTGCATAATTCCCCGCGCACGCATTTACATCGGCAAATTCCTTTTCTATTATCGGGTTAGGCGGTGATTTTTTCAAAAATTCTTCATACATAGACAAAGCTTCTTTACATTTACCTGAAGTATATAATTTTTCAGCTTCACCGAGTATTGCATAACTTTTTTCTTGTTTATATCTAAATTGATTTAGGATTAAAGCCGACTGCAGACTCTTAAGCTGTGAACTGTTGGGATCAATCGCTTTTACTTTATCCATATAATTTTCTGCAAGCGCAAAATCATTTTGCTGCATATTAATAAAGCTCATGGCAACCAAGGCTCTTAAGTTATCGGGTTCCTTGTTTAATACATTTTGAAGATATTTTTTTGCTTCATCAAAATTCTGTCCTGTCCATCCGTCTAGTTCTGCCATAAACAATTGATATTTTAAATTACCCGGTTCCATTTTTAAAAGATGTTTAACCGTTTCTTGAGCTTTAAAGTAATCACGATTGTTCGATTCAACCTCAGCATAAGCATATAAGACATCTTTATCATAGGGACATCCTTTAAGAAAGTTTTCGTAAACCGTCATTGCCGAATCATAATCTTGAAGCTTATTATATGCTAAACCTAATTTTAATACTGCATTTTTGTCTGTAGAATCCTTAGCAAGCAATTCCTTAAACTCATTAACTTTTTCCGAATAATAAATTGTTTGCAGAGAATCCGTAACTACTGAAATTTGAGCAACTTTAACCGAATCATATCCCTTGTTTTTTAATATTTTAATTTGCTGGTTAGCTTCCTCGAACCTGCCTACTTTCCGTAAATTTTCAATTAATAATACTCTTACTTTATTATTTGAAGGATCGCTCTTTAACAGTCTGAAATATTTATCAATAGGATAAACAAACCGGCGTCTGCGAGCAGGTAATCCGTAATTATAATGTTTATATGAAGTATCTGTAATTGTATAAACATATCCTTTGCCTTTTGCTAAGTCCAATCCGTCAATGGCTTCTTTAAAATAAGGCTTAAGCGCCAAAGCATTTTCAAAAGCATTAATCGAAGTTCTATATTTTCCCAGCCACAAAGAAAAATAACCGAATTTGGACCAAAGCCTTTGATCGCTAGGATATTCTTTAGTATATTTTTTTAGAACCGGCCACCCTTTTGCAATATGATTGTTCTTAGCCAGTATATCGGAGTATCGTATAATTTCGTCAGGTGAAGCATGAACTAAAGTTAAATATTTATCATACCATTCTTCGGCAATATGCCATTTTCCTAAATTTTTGTAAGCTTTACCTATTGAAAGATAATTATCCGCATTTTTAGAATTTATCGCAATTTCTCTTTTATACCCTTCAATCTCGTTATATAATAATTTATACCATGAATTAGTCGCTCGATTTAGATTGGAATTAATATTTTTATCGGCTGGTTTTATTTTTTCGGCTAAACGAAAATAATAGACCGCATTTTCAAATTGTTTTTGTTTCTCGTAGCAAATGCCGAGCAGATTAAATCCATCTGCTTCTTGCGGATATGCCGAAATATATTTATTAAGAAGGTCAATTGCTTCACTGTAACGACCTTCACGCATTTCTGCCTGGGCTTCCGTTTTTATATTGTTAGTTTGATCTTGTGCTCTAACTGCGAAGCAAAATATTATGAGAAAACAGAAAATAATTTTAGCGAATGCATTTTGTTTCATCGAAACATTCTATTAGTAAATTCCCAGTTTATTCTTCTCTGTTCCGTTGTCAAATAAAATTTTTTCCATTATGCTTTCGGCATTTTGTACCGTATCATCTACTTTAATTGCATAAACGGAAATATATTGTGCTATGTTTTGTAAATAACCCGGATCCTGACTGGGAAGATTACTTTTAATTTTGGCGATTATTGAATTAATTCCCTTTTGTTCTTCTTTGGTAGCCAGAACAATTACCTTATCGGATATAATGCATATTTTGTCTTTTTTATCCGTAGAAAGTCTAATAGCATTCTGAAGTTGAGTAAGTGTTAATAAACCTAAACTTTCTGCAACAGCATCCAGTCTGAAAGAAATAACAGTAAACAACTGCCCGGTGCTTTTATATAAAGCTATCTGGTTATTCAGAATTAAATAAAAATCATTTTCCGAATAATAATTTGGAAACGAAAATTGCTCTTCTTCGGTATATATTTCTGCTAAGGATTTGTATTTAGTATGTGTTTCCCTTGTCTGAACAGCAGCGTATTGTGTAATTGTCTGCTTTGGATGATAATCGGCAGTAACTCCCTTATATGGTTCAATATAATAATTGGAAGTAAACTTACCTTCAGGATGACCGATATTCGGTGTTATAGTTATTGTACCGCCTTTTATTTGATTAACTTCTTCTTCATTTTTTTGTAAATAAATAATTCCGGTTGAATAAAAAGCAAGTGCATCTACAATTGAATTAGTTAACGGAGTAACCGGATCGCCTAAAACAAATAAACTGGTTATTCCGTTTTCCTCGATACCTTCGATTGTTTGTCCAAATACATCTTTAAGTAACCCAATATCGTTAAATCCGATAAAAGGTGTTAATTCATCAAATACAATTTTATTCGGCTGGTACTGCTCGACCAAAGCAACTATATCGTTTAAGTATTCTACCAAAAAACTATCCGGATTATCTACCTCATATAAATCAGTTGGAGAAGCAACTCTAACAACAATAATAAAATTCTGATTCATGTAATGCTGAAGATCAAAATCGATAGATGCGGCTTGAATCATTAAGTCTTTTGGACGCATACTTGTAAAATAGAGACAAACTTCTTTATTGCTTGCACACTCCATGGCATATTGAAGACCGAGCAGAGTTCTCCCTGATTTTTTAGGCCCGATCAATAAATAAGTTCCCCCTCTATAAAATCCTCCCCAAGCATTATCTATAAAAGAGATGCCAGAAGGTAAAAGCTGAATTTTGTTTTTCATAACCTCATCACGTTTTTTTATAAAATTTCCAAATTTTATGCCGGGATTAACTGCTGATAAACTCAGATTTTTTAAGAAGATAACTACTTATTTTGATTTAAATAGAGACAAGTAATTTATTGTGTATTATAATGTTACAAATAAATTTTACTTAAATTTCTAAAAAATAAAGAATTTTTATAGGAATAAATATGAATAAATAGGTGAACATTTAAACAGGATTAATATAATTATTCTAAATAATTAATAAGCAAGGAAAAGGAAAAGATAAAAACGAATTACTTATTTAAGGGGGAGAATCTTATTTATCGGCTATAATGAAAAAGAAAGTTTTAAGATAAATAAAAAAAAGACTTAAGAAAAAATCACTAAAATAACTTGGAGACTATTTAATAAAAAGAAAACATCTCTTATCTTGAGAAAACAAAAAGTGAAATTCTCAATGCAACAAATTCATTATTAAATTAGCAATTACTTATACACACATGTATTTATCAACTATTCCCAATAGGGTTGATTTAGTAACAGGCTTTGGTACATATTCATCTGCCCCGAGCCCTAAATATTTTTCCCGGTCTCCTTTAAGAGCATATGCCGTTACAACTACAACAGGAATTTTTTCAAGTTTATAATCCTTCTTAACTTTTTTAATTACATCTTCTCCGCTCAAATCACCCGGCAGATTTATATCTAAAAGGAGTACATCAAAAAGATCTTTATTTAATAATTCCAATCCCTTTTCGGCAGTATCTGCTATTTCTAATAAATATTTATCTCTTAAATAAATTTTGAAGATTAATTGAGTTTCAATATTATCTTCAATTATTAGTATTTTTTTCTTATTAGCTAATTCATCGGACATAATAACCACTGATAAATTATAAAAAAAGATTATTAAAGAACTTAATGCTCTACAGACTCCATTCCGGCGCTTTTCTCATTTTCGTCTTTCTTAGACTTCGGAAAATTTGTGCCGACAACATAATCCCACATTGGAGAACTAACCCCATAACCTAATTCGGGATTCTGAAAATGATGCCGCATATGATGTTTTTTTAGAGCAAGCCAAAACTTATTGTGAATGTTAAAATGATGCACCGCATAATGAGTCAAATCATAAAATAAATAACCTGTTAAAAATCCAATAAAGAATGGAGCGACAAATACCATACCCAGAATTGCCTGAAAAAGGAAATAAAATAATACTGCTAAAGGAACGCTAACAGACGGCGGCATAACCAGGCGACGGGAATCCATTGGATAATAGTGATGAACTCCGTGAAAAATAAAATGTATTTTTTTTCCAAATTGGGATTTGAAATTAAAATGAAATATAAATCTATGCAAGGTATATTCCGTAAAAGACCATATAAAAATTCCCAAAACTATTAACAAAAGAATATTGCCGAATGAAATTTGAAATTCTACGGATTTATATAGAAAAAAGCCAATTACCGGTAAAAAAATAATTAAAGGAACAGACGGATGCACCTTTGAAAGAGATTCCATAAAATCACTCTTAAACATCCTAACAGTAATATCTTTATTTGAAACGAAATTCTTTGACATCGTATTCACTCCTCCCGTCTTTTTATTTAAGGGCAAATTTAATAATTTTTCTAAAAGAAAAAACCAAATTACCTGAAATCATATAATTACCATCACATAACAATTTAAATTTAATCTTATCCAATATAACAATTTTTCTTACATTTTCTTTTTAATACCTAAACCAGGAAAATTATTTAAGGTTACCTTTCCATCTATAACTTTTGTACCTTCAAAAATATCATTACTTATAAGAAGTGCCCCATCCAAATCAGCCCAATCGACTAATGGGGAAAGATGGGAAGCTGCTGAAATTGCACATGATGTTTCAGTCATACATCCAAGCATTACTTTCATCCCCAAAGCACGAGCTAAGATAATCATCTTAAAAGCTTCACGCATGCCGGTACATTTCATCAGCTTAATATTAATCCCTGAAAATACGTCTTTCATTTTTACAATATCGCTCAGCCGCTGGACCGATTCATCTGCAATTGTCGGTAAAGGACTTTTTTCAGTCAACCATGCCAAATCATCTATTTGATTTTTGGGCATAGGCTGTTCTACAAAAAGCACGTTTCGTTCATTCAGCCAATGAATCATTTCAAGGGCAAAATCTTTATCTTTCCATCCTTGGTTCACATCAACTGTAATAGGTTTATCAGATACCGATCTGATCGTTTCAATCATTTCTTTGTCGTTATCTCTGCCTAATTTTACTTTAAGTACTTTGAATTCATCCGCTTCTTTAACTTTTTGTCTAACTACTTCCGCAGTATCGATACCAATTGTAAAAGATGTAAAAGGAGTCTTTTCCTTATTCAATCCCCAGATGTTGTACCATGGTTGATTTAATAGTTTTCCTATTAAGTCATGGAATGCAATATCAACGGAAGCTTTTGCCGCAGTATTTCCGGGAGCAATTTTATCGATATCGTTTAGGATACTCTCCAAATCAAAAACATTTTCATATTTTGATATTTCAATTTTTGAAAGAAAGTCGGTTACAGTTTGATGAGATTCTCCAAGGTAAGGCGGCATAGAAGCTTCTCCATAACCCACGATCCCTTCGTATTCTATCTCGGTTAAGACAATTGGTGTTGTAGTCCTGGAATTAGCTGCAACAGTAAAAACATGTTTCAATTCTAACGTGTAAGGTTTAAATCTAAATTTTAACATTTCCGCTATTATTTTTTAAATAATTTTACTTAATACTGAACATCTTTCAACAATTCGACTCCATTTTTACCGATAGAGGTCAATATTCTTTTAGCTCTAACAAACTGATTTAACCTGTACCTACTGAAATTTTTTGCATTCTTATCGAAGCTGTCTATTTTGACTCTGCCGGCTTCATTAATAAATTCATCATTACCGATAAAAATTCCGACATGAGTAATTTTTTCTTTTGTTTTTTCAGTAGCTTTTTTACCGAAGAATAATAAATCTCCTGGTCTAAGGTTTGAAAAACCGTTTTTAGTATCTATTGGCATCCCGATGTTAACTTGCTGCGATGCATCTCTAGGAAGATAAATTCCATTTAGAAAAAATACTGTACGTGTATAACCGCTGCAGTCCATAGCTTTTGCAGAGGTACCTCCCCAAAGATAAGGAATTCCCATAAACCTGTAAGCTGTTTCAACAATATTAACTTCATTCGGGTTTCTGTTTTTTAACCATGACTTAAAGTTTTTACAAATACTATTTAAAACATACCCGCTTCTTTTATCGGGGAATTCAACTCTAACGAATTCACCCTCATTACTTAATTTTTTTAAAATATCTCCGGCTACCAAATCCGAAACAGGATTGGAATTAATATCCGGTTTGGTAAATACAGATCCGTACTCCTTTGTAATAATTATTTTATTCGAACTTCTCCATTCATCAACTTGTGCTTTATTCATCGGCTGGTAGCCGCTTAATTCCATCCAGGCAATATATTTGTCGGGTGTTTGAATTAAAGCCCAGCCGTTCATTTTTTTAAGTATCTTTATCGAGCACCCCAGTAAAGCTTGGGAAGTTAGTTCAGCCGCTTCCTTAGGTTTTGTCCTCATTGTAGCAACGGAAATTTTTATTACTCCGTAAATATTTTCGCCCAAATTTTTTTCAGGCAAAACAGATATTTTATCATGAACATTATATCCGTTTTTTTTCAATTCATTTAATAAAGATGTCTTAGCTTTTAACAAATTAGTTTCCCCGGTAAGAACAATCTTTTTCTGACTTAAACCTTCGTATGATATATCAAACCGTGCAGTTCTTTTATCGGGAGCATACTTTTTCTGTACTTCGCTAATTAATTGTTGAATTTTGTTCATCGATTGACTTTGTTGTGCATAAATTGGAACAATTGTAAATAACATTAAAATGATTAAAATATACCGCATTAAATTTTTCTTCACTTCTCTTTATTTTAGAAACACAAAAATATAAATATTTAAGTCAATTTCTAAATAATTAAATATGTGCGCTTTTCTCAAAATTATCTGAAAAATATAAATTCTGGCTTTTAATGAGACAAATTTTAGTCCAATTAATTCCAATATCTACTTATTACAAATAATTTACACATTGGTATAATTTTAGATAAACGTAATAAATATTCCGTATGCTGCTTAAAACAAGTTTTCATCAAAGAGACATAAAATAATAAAATTAATTACTTATTAAACCGGATTTACATATTTTTCATGTCGTGAAAGGAGTGACTAAATTTAGTGCTTGAAAAATTAAGCGAAACATTTTTTAGGTTTCCCAATAGAAACGCATTCTGTATTAACCGAGAGTATTATACATATTATACCCTGGCAAAAGTAGTTTCCAAAATTAGAAATTATATTCAATTAAATGCGGATAGCTCGGAAAAATTAATAGGTGTAATTGCAAACCATGAACAGCATATTGAAATTTACGGTGCAATATTCGGAACGCTTTATTCCGGCAGAGGTTATGTACCCATAAATCCTGTAAACCCACTCGAAAGAAATATCGAAATACTAAAACAAACCGGGATAAAAACAATTCTTTGCTGTAAGAAAAATAAAAAGCTAGAAGAACTTGCCTATAGGCTGAAAATTAATTTAGTTGAAACCTGTTCATTGACCGAAAGCACGATAAATATAGAGCCTCCGGCAGTTAACAATAATGATACCGCATATATTTTGTTTACATCCGGAAGTACAGGCATTCCTAAAGGTGTTCAAATAAGCAGAAAAAATTTAAATTCGTTTATTAGTGCTTTTTTTAAATTTAAATTTCATGTTGATGAAAACGACCGTTTCCTTCAGATGTTTGAGTTGACATTCGATTTTTCAGTTGTTTGCTATACAATTCCGCTTTTATTAGGAGCTTGCGTTTATACAGTACCGACCGAAGGGATAAAATTTGCTAATGTTTATACAACACTAGAAGAAAATGAAATTACCTTTGCTTGTATGGTACCTACCGTGCTTAATTATCTTAAGCCGTATTTTAATGAAATTAAGCTTGACAAAATGAAGTATTCATTATTTTGCGGAGAAGCATTACAAGATAAAATTGCACAACAGTGGTCGGCAAGCATTCCCTACGGTAAAATAATTAATGCTTACGGTCCTACCGAAGCAACCGTTTTTTGTATGACATATGAACTGAAAAATAATTCTTCATATAAAAATTTTAACGGGATTTTATCAATCGGTAAGCCGATGGAAAATATTGAAGCGATAGTGGTTGATGAAAAATTAAAAAAAGTTAAGGACGGAGAGAAAGGAGAGCTTTGCATAAGCGGTGATCAGTTAACGCAAGGTTATTTAAATGACGAAGACAGGAACAAAAAAGCCTTCTTCCGGCATTCTACTAAAGGGAAATCAAAAATATTTTATAGGACAGGAGATACTGCTTTTATTGATAATAACGGCGACTTTATGTTTACCGGCAGAATGGATGATCAAATAAAAATACAAGGCTTTAGAATTGAATTGGGAGAAATTGAAAATCATACAAGAGAATTCACCAAAAGTTCTAACGTAAAAGCTATAAGTAATGAAGATGACAGAGGCATAACTCAAATTCATTTGTTTGTTGAAAATTTCAACAGAAACACTGAAGAACTAAATGAATATTTAAAAACAAAAGTCCCCGAATATATGCTTCCTGCATCGATAATCAATCTTCAAGCTTTCCCTTTTAACGGAAATGGCAAAGTGGATAAGAAAAAATTAATAGAAGTAATTGAGAAGAATTAAAAATAGAAGCTATATCCTATTTTAAATAATATATATTATTTTTAATAAATAAGAATTTTGAAAACTTACGACACAAAACTTAATGATAGAAAATTTAAAATTTAGAAGAGCCAATACAGACGATATTGATTTTGTTATTGAAGCTATTCTAGAATCCGAAAAAAGCGGTACCGACATGATTTCTTCATGTAAAATTTTTAACTTCACTGAAAACGAATTTAAAGACATTTTAAGAGAAATCTTAGTGCAGGA